>JAEWZS010000186.1 GCA_023458355.1 Bacillota bacterium | reverse complement strand
ATCAAGCACCGCAGGCAAAACCTGAGGGGCTTAAAATGCCCATGCTGTGCAACGCGTTCTCGGCATTTCGCTCCGCCGCAGGCGGCGGGCATTACTTTGCACGCGATTTTATGTTTTCATCGGCAGGGGTACTGCAAAATAACCTCGCGCACATCATAAGTGTACCGGAACCTACTGTAAAAGATCATTACCCCATTGTGAGCCTTGCAGCTCCGGGCTTTGTCGGCAGTATCACGGCTATGAACACCCGCGCCGTGGCAGGAGGTGTAAACATGTCTCCAAGCGGCAACTGCGATGTAAAAAACATCGGAACCAATTCGCTGCTTTTGCTTCGCGAATGCATCCTACGCGGCGGTAATTTGCGCGAAGCAGCCTCCGTTATCAGCAGCACACCGCGTGGCGTTTCATGGAACTATGCGCTTTCCGACGGGCATTTAGACCGCGCATGCGCTGCGGAAACATGTGCATCGTTTCACAATACGGATGCGCTATCCTACCCCCCAAAGGAGCTTCTGCCGCTGCTGCCCGACCAAAACTTTTTAGATGCACACCCGGTAATCCCTGTTCGTAACGGGCTTGCGCTTCGCTTGTCGGATGCGTCGTATCAGGATGTCTATCTTCGCATGAACAGCGGACTTTGGGATTGGTATAAAAAAGAGCATGATAAAAATATAAGGCTTTTGCCCGGTGCGTTTTTAGGTAATGGATTTATTAGCCTCGCAAAAAACGATAAAAACTGCCCATCCAATTTTTACTTTGCTCCGGAGAGGCCTTTTGCCGATACGCTCATCACAGGTAACCATTTTATCTCGCCGGAGCTTCGGCTTTGTGCCATGAAACCGTGGACCGCGCGCGTAACGCTATCAAACGTGAATGACATACAATGGCGCTACGATGAGCTCAACCGCCAACTGCGGCAAACGATACTTAAAGAAGGCTCCATCAGCATGATCTCCGCCAAGCGCATAGCAGAATTTTTAGCTCCCTATGGGCAATTCCCGAAATACTACTTAAAAAACCCCCGAAGCCGCGACGGTAAAGCCGTCCGCATCGAGGGCTCAGTAAGTGTGTGCGATTTAAAAGCAATCATCATGGAAAGCCATTACGGGTATTATTCGGATGCGTGGGTAAAAACAACGCTCGCTAAGTATTTAGGTTAATCCCCCAGCTACAAATCGATATGCTCCCGTATATTTTCGTTAAGTTTCCACACGTCATCGCCGAAATTGCTGAAAAGCGTGATGTTAAGGCCGCTTTTTTCGTCAAACGAGGAAAGGAAGCTTACGCCCGGGTCACTGCCCTGAAAATACGGTGTTTTGTCGTCTTCCCGAATCCAGAAACCATAACCGTATTCCCCGCCCGGAGCCTGCGGTGAAACCATATCTTGAAGCGTTTCGCGTGAAACGATTTTACCGCTTAAAAGCCCGTCCCAGAAGCGCTCCGCATCGGGAGCTGTCATAAACGCGCCGCCCGCTCCCGTACCCTTAACATCTATGCTGTAGATATTTGTGTAAAATTCCTTGCGCTCCTCATCGAAAATATACGCGTTTGCACAGTTAGCCGGAAGCCTGTCGAGCTCGTAATAGCCTGTGCTTGTCATACCGCAATGCTCAAACACCGCGTTTTTAAGATACAGGTCAAACGGCAGCTTGGTTACACTTTCAATCATTAGCCCAAGCACCGCATAGCCGGTGTTGTTATACTGAAAGCGCTCGCCGCGCTTGTATATCATGGGCTTATCAATAAACAACGGCACAAGGTCCATGGAGGTGCGTATTTTATAGTTAGGGTAATCGTAAAAAAGCTCCGCGTAATCCTCCATGACGCTTTCGTCAAAATAATCGGGTATACCCGAGGTATGGTTTAATAGCTCTCGTACACTGATACGCGGATCGATTTTCTTCCAGTCAATCTTGATAGCGTCGCCTATCGTGGTATTTAACGTTAACTTTCCCTCTTCGATAAGCTTCATAATACCGGCTGCAACAAATGCCTTGCCGGCCGAAGCGGTACCAAACCTTGTATCCATGCGGTTATGAATCTTGTTAGGCAGGTCCGCAAATCCATATGCACCTTGAAATACGATTTTGCCGCCGCGCCGCACCGATACGACCCCGTGATAATTTTCAGGTATCAATTTCTCAAGCATTGTGTCCTCCTTCGCGGCGCATCAAAGCTCTGCAGTGATAAGTATACATGAAAGACCTGCGCAAGAGTAAGAGCCGGCGCAAAATATATAGCACCGGCTCAAGGTAAGATACGTTAATTGCTTATTCGCCCTGCATTTCGTCGAAGCCTGCAAGAACGGCCTCCTTGGTTTTGTAGCTGATATCAGGAAGCTTTCCGCCCCATACCTGCTCCGCCTGCTCAAAGCCCTTCAGAAACGCTGCCTTCATCTTTTCGAGCTTTTCGGGATCATTACCTGCAGCAGCTTTCGCAAAATTCAAGATGTTTTGGGAGACCTGTTTTACGCCCCATGCACCGTCCTCGCTGATAAGTGTTGCGGCTTTCGCGCGCGTAGCCTCATCCACCTCTAAGGAGGCAAGCGTTTCCCCAATATTTTTAACACCTTCAAAGTTACCGTCCGAACCGAAGATATGTTCTAGAATGCCTGCGGATTTAGAGCCCTGCTTTACAAGAAGCTCCGAAACCATTTGTCGAAACGCATTGTAGCCTTTGCGGTAATCCGCCTTTAGAGCGTTTATTTTTGCATAATCGACCTTAAAGCTGTTTGCCTTTTCACCCGCACTAAGCTCGTAAGCTTTTTCGTCGGTTTTCTCCGCAACGCCCTTCACGGCTTGCACGGTGTTTTCCGAGGTATTTACAGTATTCTCATTGAGTACGTTGCTTACGGAATGAACATCTATCTGCATTTTAAAACCCTCCTTTTTGCTTTTAGGACACTTATCCGTATCCTATATATAAAATCGGTATTTCCACAGAAAAACTTAATGTTTGTCTGACAGAAATACCGTTTTTGCGATATATTATCGTTATTGATCAGCTGTTTATATACTAATAAGCTCTCTCGCCTTCATGATAAATGCATCCACCTCGTCCTCGGTTGTGTCGTGCGAGGTCACGAGGCGCACTGTATCCATGCCGAAATCGGCATCATGAAAATCCATAAATTCGCGAAGCGGTTCAATAAGCTGCGGCGGAAGCACCATGAACACCTCATTAGCCTCCGTGGGTGCAGCACAAAATATGCCGTTGACAGCACAAAGACCGTCGCTTAACCGTTTCGCCATGGAGTTGGCATGTTCGGCACAACGAAGCCAAAGGTCATCTTCGAGCATGGCATCAAACTGCGCAGCTATATAGCGCATTTTTGAAATGAGCTGCGTACAGGATTTTCGGACGTACCGCATATGCGGCAGGTCCGTGAAACACACAATGGCTTCACCGAACATACCGCCGTTTTTGCTTAAACCAAACGACAGCACATCCACACCCGCAAGGCGCGTAAGCGCAGCAGGCGTACAGTTAAGCGCTGCGACTGCGTTTGCAAAGCGCGCACCGTCCATGTGCAGCAGCATGCCGTTGGCATGTGCAAAATTCGCAATGGCAGCGACCTCTTCCACTTTATAGACCGTGCCCGTTTCTGTGCATTGCGTGATAGAAATAACCCTCGGCTGGCTTGTATGCTGGTTGCCGAACTTCTGTAGCAGAGGCTCCATTTCCTCTACGGTGAGCTTATTTTTTGCGTTGCCGCGAAGTGTAAAAAGCTTCCCGCCCGTCAAATGCTCTATGGCACCCGTTTCGTCGCAGTTTATGTGCGAAAGCTCCGTGCAGATGATGCCGCCCCATGTAGGGCACATGGCATTGAGGCATACGGCGTTTGCGCCGGAGCCGTTAAACACAAGATGCGCTTCGCACGAACCTCCGAAAAGCTCCGTGATCTTATTGAGTACGGATTTTGTGTATGCATCGTCACCGTAGGATATAGCATGCCCGCGGTTAATTTCTATAAGCTTCTCCATCACGCGCGGATGTACCGTTGCGCAGTTATCACTCGCGAAAAATTTCTTAATTTCCATCTTATGCCTGTACCAGATACGCGTTGATAAACGCGTCCAGATCCCCATCCATCACCGCCTGAATGTTGCCGTTTTCCACATTGGTACGATGATCTTTCACCAGTGTATAGGGTTGGAACACATAGGAGCGTATCTGACTCCCCCATTCTATTCTCTTGAATTCTCCCTTAATTTGCGACATCTGCGCCATGCGTTCGCGCTCTTGAAGCTCGAGAAGCTTGCCCTTGAGCATGCGCATGGCCGTTTCGCGGTTTTGTAACTGGCTTCGCTCGTTTTGGCATTGCACCACGATATTCGTGGGCAAGTGCGTGATGCGAATGGCGGAGCTCGTTTTGTTGACGTGTTGGCCACCCGCGCCGCGTGAGCGGTAGGTATCTACCCTTAAGTCGTCGGGGTCTACTTCAATACCCTCGTCATCGTCATCGAATATCGGTGTTACATCGAGCGAGCCAAATGAAGTATGTCTTCTGCCGCTCGAATCAAACGGAGAAATGCGCACAAGCCTATGTACGCCTTTTTCAGCCTTCAAATAGCCGTAGGCGTTTTCACCGACCACCTCGAAGGTGACGCTTTTAATCCCTGCCTCATCACCATCCAACAGGTCTAACACCTTTACAGAATAGCCCTTGTTTTCGCAATAGCGCGTGTACATGCGGTAAAGCATGGAGACCCAGTCCTGTGCCTCCGTACCGCCCGCACCCGCATGCAGCGAAAGCACAGCGTTTTTATCGTCGTAATCACCCTTTAGAAGCGTCTCGAGGCGAAGCTCGTTCACCTTTTCAGAGAACTTGTCATACTCCTCTAATATTTCATTGACCATACTCACGTCTTCGGCCTCGTCCGCAAGCTCGATGAG
>JAEWZS010000185.1 GCA_023458355.1 Bacillota bacterium | reverse complement strand
CCCCCGGGGTTTGTAATCACAACGGAAGCGTTTCGGCATATTGAGCCGCTCTACGCTAACCATCATATGCAGCGGGATTTTATAAAAGATATCGAGCATTCGATTGCCGTTATAGAGCGCCAGACAGGCAAAAAATTCGGTGACCCGTCCAACCCGTTGTTTTTCTCGGTGCGCTCCGGTTCTTTTATCTCTTTGCCCGGTGCTATGAAAACCTTCCTCAACGTGGGCATGAACGATGCTATCACGAAGGCTTGGGCTTCTCGCGAACCATACGGTTGGACCGCATGGGACTGCTACAGGCGTTTTTTGCAAAGCTGGGGCATGGCATTTGGCGTTAACCGCGATATATTCGATAAAATTATGGTCGATCACAAGAAGCGTATCGGCGTAGAATTAAAAATAAGTTTTACCAAGGATCAGATGCGGGAAATCGCATTGGATTATAAAAAAGCGGTTTTAGACCATGGCGTTCATATTGAAACCAAGCCCATAGAGCAGATGAAGGTTGCGATACGGTGTGTGCTCGATTCATGGACGTCACAGGGCTCGACAACGTTCAGAGACTATATGCAAATCGCCAATGAGTGGGGAACTGCGGTATTGGTGCAAAAAATGGTTTTAGGGAACCTATCTGCGAACTCGGGTACGGGCGTTGTTTTTACCAGCAGCCCCCTCAAGGATTATTCGAGTATCAATTTATACGGTGATTTTGCGGTCTGTGGCCAGGGAGAGGATGTTGTTTCCGGGCTTGTGAGTACGCTGCCGATATCGGAAGCACAGCGTAAAAAGCAATACAACGGGGAAGTATCGCTCGAATCAGCATTCCCGAAGGTTTATCAAACCCTATATCAATACGCAAGGCAGCTCATTGAGCAGTATGGTTTTGTGCATCAGGAAATAGAATTTACTTTTGAGGCAGACGACCCGGAACGCCTATATATCCTGCAGACGCGTAACCAGAAGGTAAACAGCAAGAAGAGTACCCGTCAGTTTGCATCTTCTGCACACGAAATGAAGATTATTGGCCACGGGATTGGTGTAAGCGGCGGTGCACTTACAGGTTTTGCTGCCTTTGATATGGAGGATATGAAACGGATTAAACAGGAGCATCCGGATTCTAAGCTCATCCTTATTCGTCCGGATACCGTTCCGGATGATATCCCCATGCTTTTTGTCTGCGACGGGCTCATTACCGCAAAAGGCGGAAGCACCTCGCATGCAGCGGTAACCGCCATTGGATTAGGCAAGGTGTGTATTGTAAAGTGCAACGGGCTTGCGGTGAAAGAATCCGAAAAGATGTGCACGTTAAACGGTCACATAATACGATCCGGCGACGCAATATCCATGGATGGAGAACATGGCAGCATCTATGAAGGCTGCTATGATATCATAGAAAAATAAGGAGTCAGGAGGCTTTTGCTTTGGATATCAAATTAAAGGGAAAAGGGACATTAGGTATCAACGGTATCGGAAGGATCGGAAAACTTACGCTATGGAACAACCTGCAACAGAAATACTATGACGGTATTGTTCTCAATGCGGGTCGTGAAGTCGGTAAAACGCTTGAAGATGCGATTGCGTACCTTACGACGGATTCCACTTACGGTACCTTGGATAAGTTCTTGTTCGGCTATACAGGTAAAACATGCGAGGCTAAAATCACTAACCGGTCTGAGGGCATGTTTGAGCTATGCGGCATGCCGATTAAGCTTTTAACAACCGCAAGAAACCCCCGGGATATCGATTGGGCAAAGGAAGAAGTAAGACTCGTGATCGACTGCACGGGAAAGTTTTTAGACCCCGTTCTTCCTGCGGACCATCCTAAGGGCAGCCTTCGCGGACATTTGGAAGCAGGTGCCGAAAAGGTAATTATCAGCGCTCCGTTTAAGCTTAAGGATGTAACCCATGCGCTGCCGGAGGATTGCGCCACATTTGTGTATGGTGTAAACCATTCCAACTATAATCCTCTAAAGCATAACCTTATTTCAGCGGCAAGCTGCACGACAACGGGCTTGGCGCACATGGTAAAACCGCTTATAGACACAAAAGAAACTACCGATATCATAACTGCGTCCATGACTACGGTGCATGCCGCAACGAACAACCAAAGCATCCTAGACTTGCCGCCCAAAGCGGGAAGCAAGGATTTGCGGCGCAATCGCTCGGTATTTAACAACCTCATACTTACTTCGACGGGAGCCGCTAATGCGCTTGAGGAGATTATCCCGGAAATTAAAATGGTCGGCTTCATGGCGGATTCTATACGTGTACCTACCTGCACGGTTTCGTTGATATCGCTCAATCTTACGTTCCATACAATTTACGATGAGATCGGCAACCCCATTCTAACAAGGGAGTTCATCAACGACATTTATAAAAAGGCCGCCAGCGGCGCGCAAAAGGATTTGCTTGTGTTTAGCGAGCAGCAAAACGTATCCTCCGACTTTATAGGCAGCCGTGCCGCCGTGGTAATTGAGGGACTTGAGAATCATACCAGAACCGGCTTTTTAAAGCTCGGTACAGATATGCTTCGGAGGCACTCACTGCCTGCTAATGCGGATATGAACATACCTGTTACGCATGCTAAAATATTCGGCTGGTATGACAATGAATTTGGCTGTTATGTCAACTGCATGGGAAAGCTTGCTAAGTATATCACCAAGAATCTGCATTAAGTTCTTTTCCATATTTCATTAGAAGCAACAGCTTGAGAGCATCCGTTTTTGGATGCTCTCAAGCTGTCTCATAAATCTTCAAAATCAACCGCGGGCATGTCATTTTCAATATTATCCCGTCCTAGATCGGTGTCGATTACAGGGTATGCATCGGAAATAGGCCTATCAAGAGTATCGTCTACGAGAAAGTGCTTTTTCCTCGGTCTCATATGAATCACCTCAGGCTTAGATTGCCCAAAACGAAAGGTGAATAGACGCTTTTCTTTACGGAAATGCGTAGCATTTTAGGTAAAGCGTGAAGCCTAAAAAAGCACCTTTTTTTGACACAGTAACGGCTTCACCGCGGCAGAGATGCCGATTCCTCGAACAAACATGGGGTTCGGGGACCGCTCGCGGCCCGTAATGGTCGTCTCGCTTATTAGGTCGCAAACAGGCCAGCGGCTGGCCCCAATGGCTCCGGTTTCGCAGGACGTGAAAGCGAGTCCCGCTTGAGGGCCCACAGGCCGCGCTTAGCTCCGCTCCGCTGGAGGTTTTAATCCGCCCGCGGTGACATGTGCGGCGCGGGCGGCAAGCCTTGCGTAGCAAGGGTTTCTTTGCAGGAAGTACCGACCGAGAGGCACGAACAGGTACTTCCTGTAACTCTCACAAAAGCGGCAAGGCCACTTTTGTGATCCATAAAAAACGGCTCTGCCGTGGACAGAGCCGTAAATGATGCTATGGTCTCCTAGGTGGTTTAGTAACCGCGACGTCCCGGCCGCCTTGGAGGGGTGGATGGGCGACGATGACGTCCCGGACGTCTATGTGGACGCCGTCGCGGACAAAGCCACGGGAAAAAGTAACATAGAAAGTCATTTCTCGGCATAAATACACCTCCTTTATTGCATTCTATGCAAACAAACTACAAAGTGGGAAAGAAAACCATATAAATTCCGATTGCGTATTTTGTAACAGAACCCGTGCTTTCCCCATTGACACTGCAATCATTCGGTTGTAATGTCAAACTATGGTGCAAGAAATTTTGAAGCTTGGAAATCCCAAGCTCTACAATGTATGTGATAGTGTTTTAAAGGCAGAAGAAACTTTACTGCCCGGTTGGATTACCGATTTGCATGATACGCTTATGGCGTATCGAAAAACATACGGAGCCGGTAGGGCAATTGCTGCTCCGCAAATCGGAATCAAAAAAAGGCTTATTTATATGTATATGGACAAGCCCTATGTTTTTGTAAACCCTACCATGACTTTTCCGGACAATGAAACATACATTCTTATGGATGACTGTATGTCATTTCCCGGGTTAATGGTGAAAGTACAGCGTTATAAACGCGCGGATTTATCTTATTTGGATGAGAACTTCAATCCTCAAAACATGCACTTGGAAGGCGATTTTTCTGAGCTTTTGCAACATGAATACGATCATCTTGACGGAGTTTTGGCAACGATGAGAGCCGTTGACAGTAAGTCGTTTTTTATGGAGCAAATGAAACGCGCTTTTTAAATGTATACAGGTATGGCATGCCTTGAAGGAAAAAGCGGGGAAGGATTCGGATATGAATAAGGAAAAAACGCAAATCGTCGTCAATAACCAGCGCGAATACTACTTAAGCGGTGCGACTTTGCCCGTAGAAGCACGCAAACAAGCGCTCCAAGCCTTGAAAAGCGCTCTTATGAGGCATGAGGACGATATCTATAACGCATTACATAAGGACCTTCTGCGGCCTAAGATGGAAGCCTATATGGCGGAATTTCACATTGTTATAAGCGAGATTGAGTATTTTCTAAAAAATATCGATAAGCTCAACAAGAGAAAGCGCTGTCCGTCTCCCATAGAATTCTTTAAAAGCACATCGTATATGTATCCGGAGCCTTACGGTGTGGTTTTGATCATATCACCGTGGAATTATCCGATACAGCTGACGCTTGCGCCTTTAATCGGCGCTGTTGCAGCGGGTAACTGCGTCATGGTGAAGCCTTCTGAGTATACTTTAAGCTGTGCAGCCGTAATAGAAACAATAGTTTCCGAGGTGTTCGATGCGCGGCATGTCGCCGTCGTACGAGGAAACCGGGAAGCCAATGCGTTCCTTTTGCAGCAAAAGTACGATTACATATTCTTTACGGGTAGCTTCGAGGTGGGTAAAGTCGTGATGCGCGCAGCCGCAGAGCACCTAACGCCCGTCACCTTGGAGCTTGGCGGAAAAAGCCCATGCATTGTGGATGAAACCGCCGATTTGGATAAGTCGGCTGAGCGGATTGTGTTTGGGAAGATTGTTAACGCGGGCCAAACTTGTGTAGCTCCAGACTATATCCTTGTGCACCAAAGCGTGCGGGATGCTTTTATTGATAAGCTTAAAAAGCATATCGTTGCATGTGTCGGCGAGCATGCCCAAACCTCTGATTCGTATACGAGGATTGTTAACCGCAAACACTTTGACAGGCTGAAGGGTTTGATGGAAAACGAGCATAAGGCGTTTGGAGGCTATGTGAACGAGGATACGCTTCAGATAAGCCCCACGATACTCGATGAAGTAAGCTGGGACTCCTCCGTGATGAAAGAGGAGATTTTCGGGCCGCTTCTTCCCGTATTAACCTATACCGATCTAGATAAGACCATCGACCATCTCAACACCTTAGCGAAGCCCCTCGCGTTTTATTACTTTACGAGGGACAAAAAGCGCGAACTTAAAGTCATGCGCAAAAAGACCTACGGCGGCGGATGTGTGAACGATACGATTATCCATGCCGGAACGCATCATATGCCGTTTGGCGGGGTGGGTGAAAGCGGCATGGGGGGTTATCATGGGAAAGCAAGCTTTGATACCTTCAGCCATTACAAAAGCGTGGTCAAAAAATCGCTTGCGGTGGATCTTCCGGTTCGGTTTGCACCCTATACGGAAAAGAAGTTTAAATTGGTCAGAGCAATGACACTGAAAAAGTAATATAACTTAAAAACCCGATACGCAGAGCGTATCGGGTTTTTTGTGATGCGATATGCAAAAATTACTTCTTTACTTTATCATGGTAAAGTGGTAGCATAACAAAGTATAACGTATATGCGTTCTATCATCTATTCAACAGGGAGGAAACCATGAAACTCAAAAAACTCGTTCTTGCCATCCTTATGCTCACCATTATACTCGCACTCACGTTTGGCTGTGCGGCACAAAGCTCGCAGCAACGCACGCTGAACCTAGGGTTTGACGCGGAATTCCCGCCTTACGGCTACATGGGCGATAACGGCGAATATACGGGCTTTGATATCGATATGGCCAAGGCACTTAGCGAGCGGCTCAACTGGGAATTGAAGCTTATTCCCATCAATTGGGATTCTAAGGATATGGAGCTTGAAAGCGGCACAATCGACTGCATCTGGAACGGCTTTACCATCAACGGCCGCGAGGAGAAGTATACTTGGACGGACGCGTATATGGACAATTCGCAAGTGTTTGTTGTGCGTTCCAACAGTGATATCGTAAGCTTTAGTGACCTAAACGGTAAAGCTGTGGCTGTGCAGACCGAAAGCTCTGCGCAATCTGCACTTGAAGAAGAGGAAAACGCAACGCTTCTCGCTTCCTTTTCTATGCTTGAAAAGGTTGGGGATTATAACACCGCATTTATGGAGCTTGAGAGCGGCGCGGTTGACGCGATTGCTATGGATGTCGGTGTTGCACGCTTCCAGATGCAAGGCCGCGAGGATATGTTTCGGATTCTAGATGACGCGCTTGTGGCGGAGAAATACGGCATAGGCTTTTTGCTCGGCAACACGGAGCTTCGTGACATTGTGCAAGCGGAGCTTATGAAAATGGTTGAAGACGGCACCTTTGCAGAAATCTCCGAAAAATGGTTTGGTTAC
>JAEWZS010000184.1 GCA_023458355.1 Bacillota bacterium | reverse complement strand
AACCTGTGGCGAGCGGATATAGAACCCGCCCCGACTAAAACCAAATCGCGAAGTTTATTCCATCCCGCATAAAATTACCAAACCTGCACGGCGGGATGATATCATCCTGCCCTACGCGTTGTCATTGTAAGGGGAAGCCTCCGGACTGCCCGACGGTTCACTCATAAATTGCACGGCACGTGAGGACGCCGCACCCTACTTGACCGTTTTGCAGCGGCGCGTTTACAATAACGGAAAAGGAATGATTGGAGGCACTATGAACCGCTGCATCGTTGTTGGCGCGGGGGAATTCGATACGCCTATCAGAACACCCGGTACGGGCGATCTTGTGATCGCGGCTGACGGCGGGCTTACGTATCTTGAAAAAAGCTCGATCCATGCGGATGTTGTCGTCGGGGATTTTGACTCTCTTAAAGCACGTCCTGACCATCCCTGTGTGCTTGAATTACCAAAGGAAAAAGATGATACCGATCTTCTCTTCGCGCTTAAATGTGGCTTGAACCGCGGCTATAAGGAATTTCATATCTACGGTGGTACGGGAGGGAGGGCTGATCACACAATTGCGAACCTACAAAGCCTTCTGTTCCTCGCAAAACAAGGTGCTCGAGGGTTTTTGTACGGCGGCGGATGTGCTTATACCTGTATTGCAAACACAGAAATGACGTTTGATGAAAAATACAAGGGTACTGTTTCCGTATTCGCATGGGGCGGCGATGCAAAAGGCGTGAATTTAGAGGGCCTTTACTATCCGCTTGTTGACGCGCATCTCACACCCGATTTTCCCTTAGGTGTCAGCAATTCCTTTACGGGACAAAAAAGCAAGATAACAGTAAAAGAAGGCGCGCTCCTCATCGTGTATCCTACTGAAAAGTAATAGCATTTCCTATAAAAACGAAAGCTGTTTTGTGCTCACAAAACAGCTTTTAAGTATAAGGTAAATGAATCTACCTAAGCCGCTTTTCAATTTCTTTGACCACTTCAAAACCCCGTGGCCGGTTATGCCCGCTTACGCAAAGCTTAAAATCAAGTGAGCGATAGGTATCAAGCGTATCGATGTATACTTCCTTATCGCATTGGAGGCTTGGCACGATTTCCTCGTCCGTATCGCCGATGTTGTCGCCTGCATTTAAAATTCCGTCCAGTTCATCGAATATGCTTATACAGTCTTCTGTGTGCCCGGGGCTATAAAAAATGCGGAGATTGTCGGATGGGAAAAAAAGTGAGGAATCGAATGTGAGGGAGGGCAGTTTAAAGCGAACCTCTCCATTTGCGATGTTTTTGTATTTCTCATAGGTCTTATACATCGTTTGCTCGAGCGCATTGATACAAAGCGCATGTGAAACAATAAGGCAATTTTCAAAAAAACCGTTGCCCCAAACATGGTCCCAATGATGGTGTGTGTTAATCACAACAAGCGGTTTCTTTTCGTCTTTTAGAAATTCTTGTACCGGTTCGATGCTTTTATATCCAAGTCCCGTGTCGATAAGAAAATTGTGCTCTTTGCCTAAAACAAGGTGCAGATGAAGGCCCCAGTCGAGTCCTTCGTGCGAAAAAAGTATACTTCTTGTACCTATGCGCTCTAAATGCATAGTTCCCTCCCGCTGCATTATTCCAAAATGTCCTTGCCGAAATCCAACTCGAGCGCGTGTATGGTATGGCGGATATGGATGGAAACCGCATGCCGTACGCCTACGATATCGCGGTTTTTCAACATTTCTACGATAAGCCTGTTGTCGCGCAATGTAAATTCCGCAAGGTTTGGGTCGCTGCCGTAGAGTAACCAAACATCTTTGATGGCGCGGTTTATAAGAGGTATCAGCTGCGTCATAAATTCATTGCCTGCACCTGTCAATATGGCGGTATGAAACTGCGAGTCGGTATCCGTCCAAGGTTTGCCCTTATGGATGAGTGCCTCCACATGCTCGCTCAACTCCGCAATATGTTCGATATCCTTATCCGATGCACGCTCGCACGCAAGCGCCGCCGTCTGCGGCTCAAACATCAACCGAACTTCGAAAAGATCCCTTAAGCGGATGCGCAATTTTTCAAGTCGGTGTATACCAAAACCACCCATAATGGCACCTTCTGCTATGAATGTGCCTAAACCCCGACGCACTTCCAAAACACCTTGTGCAGCGAGTATACGTATGGCTTCTCGAAGTGTGATACGGCTTACGCCAAGGCTTTGTGAAAGCTCATTTTCGTTTGGAAGCTTGTCGCCTTGTGAAAAAAGGCGCTCCGTTGTGATCATGTCGAAAATCTTATCCGCCGTCCGCTCCGCAAGGCTTTTCTTTGGCAGCTTTTCCATAAAACTTACAAAACGCTCCGTTCAAGAATATATCATGTATAATCTTTGCCATACGGCCAAATGCCGTTGACATGCAAACGTGAAAAGTATAAGATAAATGATGTAAGACAACCGACCGAGACATCATACAACCACCCTTATTGTTACACATTCCGAACCATTCTGCAATCCGAATTTTTGGAGAATAGACATGATACAGTCCTTTGCTGAGCTTCTACAATGCTCGCTTGACAGCGCGAAAAGGCAAAAGCGAACCGTAGCTGTCGCTGCCGCACACGATGCGGAGGTCTTAATCGCTGCAAGTAAGGCGATGGAGCTCGATTTGGCCTCCTTTATTTTGGTGGGGGATGTTCCTCGTATAAGGGAGATTGCGAAGGAACACGGCTTACATTTGAACGACGCCGAGCTTATCGACGAAAAAGACATTACCGCCGCATGCAAAACGGCGGTTACATTGGTATCGAGCGGCCGCGCGCATATCGTTATGAAGGGTATTGTGGATACCTCGATTATACTGAAGGCTGTGCTCGATAAGGAGATAGGCCTAAGAGAAGCGCGCGTACTTTCACATGTAACCATTTTTGATGTCAAGGATTTCCCGAGGCTATTGTACGTAACCGATGCCGCCATGAACATTGCGCCCGATACGGAAACAAAAAAGGTCATTTTGGAAAACGCCGTAAAGGTGGCGCATGCGCTCGGAAATGTTGACCCCATAGCTGCCGTTGTTTGCGCGGTCGAAAATGTAAACGAGAAAATGCCCGCAACGCTTGACGCTAAGGCGCTTGTTGAAATGCATCATAACGGCGAAATTAAAGGCTGCCGCGTCGTGGGCCCTCTTGCGCTCGACAATGCGGTATCTGTCGCTGCCGCAAAGCATAAAGGTATTCTGGACCCTCTTGCGGGCAATGCGGATATCCTTCTCATGCCTCAAATTGAGGCAGGCAATATACTTTACAAAGCGCTCACATTTCTTGCGGGAGCGAAAAGTGCCGGATTTATCGTAGGTGCAAAAGCGCCTGTCGTCGTCACCTCCCGTGCGGACAGCGACGAAACAAAGCTTTATTCCATCGCACTGGCAGTCCTTATGGCGGACCATACGTTAAATTGCATCAATTATTAAATTCATTAGCGGGGGAAGCGCATATATGAAGCTCCTTGTTATCAACATCGGCTCCACCTCTACAAAGCTCGCCGTTTACAACGATGAAACACCGGAATTCACGCATATCCTGCGCCATACGCAGGAGGAACTGAAGCCGTTGCGCTCCAATGAGGAGCACTATGCTTACCGTAAACCACTCGTGGAGGCTGCTTTAAAAGAACGCGGGCTTATACATACGCATTTTGACGCGGTGGTCGGAAGAGGCGGGCTTATAAAACCTATTCCGAGCGGCACCTATGGCGTGAATCAGCTCATGTATGACGACCTTCGTACCTGCAAATGGGGAAAGCACCTTGTGAGCCTAAGCGGTATATTAGCGTTTGAGGTGGCGGCGCAGTACAACTGCCCTGCGTACATTGTGGACCCCGTAGTCGTAGATGAATTGGAGGATGTCGCGCGCCTTTCGGGTTACCCCGATATGCCCCGCACGCTTGCATGGCATGCGCTTAACCAAAAGGCAATTGCAAAAGGCTACGCAAAATCCATCGGTAAAAAATACGAGGATTTAAACCTTATCGTGGCACACATGGGCGGCGGCGTGACGATAGGCTCACACCGCAAAGGCCGCGTGATTGACGTGAACAACGGCATCGACGGCGACGGCCCATACTCGGCCGAGCGCCCGGGCGGTTTGCCTGTAGGCGAGGTGATGCGCCTTTGCTACAGCGGCAAGTACCCGACGTACGATGATATCCGAAAGGAGTTTACATCCCGCGGCGGGCTGGTTGCCTATCTTGGCACCAACGATATGAAAGAGGTCATGAAACGCATTGAGGCGGGGGATGAATACGCAAAGCTCATATTAAAGGGCATGGCGTATCAGGTCGCAAAGGACATAGGTGCTGCGGCGGCAGTACTTCACGGCGAGGTAAATGCGGTCATCATAACAGGCGGTATTGCCTACAACAAAATCGTCACCGATTGGATCAAAGAGATGGTAAGCTTTATCGCACCGTATATTGTGATACCCGGCGAGGATGAGCTTGGCGCACTCGCAATGGGAGCGCTGCGCGTATTACGGGGCGAGGAGGAAGCCCATATCTACGCCTATTAAGTATCCGGCCGTTTCAACAGAGATATTTCTCGGAGGCATATGAACAAGCGTATTTACATTATCACAGGTCATTACGGCAGCGGCAAAACGGAGTTTGCCGTTAACCTCGCTTTGCGCCTCAAAGAGAAATATCCGCGCGT
>JAEWZS010000183.1 GCA_023458355.1 Bacillota bacterium | reverse complement strand
CGAGTGACTTTACGGCACAAAAGGCGAACATTGAGATGGCGCTTGCGAGACTTACGGTGCAGGCGGAAACGCTCAAACGCGAGGCTTCCCAAAAGGGAAAGATATACCGGTCGCTCGGCATGCTCGGCGGGCTTGCGGCAGCGATCATCGTATGGTGACGGAGCAAAAATATGGGAATCGATATCGTATTTAAAATTGCAGGAATCGGCATTTTGGTTGCGGTCGTCTATCAGTTGTTGAAACAGACTAACCGTGAGGATATGGCCACGCTCGCTGCGCTTGCGGGGCTCATCATCACGCTGACGATGGTCGTAAACCTCATAAGCGGCCTGTTCGACAACATGAAGAGGATATTTGATCTGTACTAGGGTAAAAGGAAAACACTATGACTATCTTCAAGATTGTAGGCCTTAGCCTTGCTGCTGTGACCGTGGTGTTGGTGCTTCGCGCGTATAGACCGGAATTAGCCGTACAGGCGGCGGTAGCCGCAGGCGTGGTACTTCTTTTGATAGCCGTCACGGAACTTTCGGGTGTAATGGCTATGATCGACCAAATCGTAGCCAAATACGGATTAAACTCCGAGCATATCAAGGTTGTTATTAAGGTGATCGGTATTGCGTATCTTGCACAATTTGCCGCGCAGACTTGCCGCGATGCAGGGGAGGGGGCGATTGCATCTAAAGTAGAGCTCGTTGGGCGCGTGCTCATCGTGACGGTGGCAGTACCTGTTGTGATCTCTATTCTCGACGTGCTCGGAACGCTCCTTTATTCATTATGAAAAGGTGCGTTCGTTTACTTCTTCTACTCGCTGTGTTCGTTTTAGCCGTATTTATCCCGGGCTTTGCGCTTGCTCAAATGCCGGGCGAGGTTGAAAACGAACTCGACCTTCAGATGGGTCAATACGATTTTAGCTCCTGGCAGCAGTTCTTTAACGATCTTTCACCCGAAGTAAAGCGCATTTGGGGGGAAGATACCGTGGAGAATCTCGTGGGGCAGTATGCAGAAGGCGAACCCGATACCGATTACGACGGTAAGCTTGAAACGGTGTTCCGTGCGATTATAAAGGAGCTTAAGGAAAGCCTGGGCTCAATAAGCGCTGTGATCGGTGTTGCACTTTTGTCAGGCGTAGTAGGGGTGCTGCTTGAAAACGAGCACGATAAAGGGATACAGGAGATTGCATCTTTTTTATGCTATGCGATGAGCGTATTCATCGTAGCGTATCTGTTCATGCGGCTTGTGGGGCTCGCCAATGGAGCCGTATCGCGCCTGAGTGAATTCTCGGAGGCATCCACACCCGTGTTGACTACACTATTAAGCGCTGTGGGCAGCATTGGTGCAAGCGGAATGCTCCGCCCGCTTATGATGTTTTTAAACACTACAGTCATTAAGATCTTCCAAACCGTCATACTGCCTGTGATCCTGGCGGGCGGGGTATTTGCTATCGTGGGCAATCTTTCCGACAGGCCACAGCTCACAAGACTCTTTGTCTTCACAAAATCGCTTTCCAAGTGGGCTATAGGTGTAGTGTTTACGGTGTATATCGCAATACTTGCCGTGCAAGGTATGAGCGTAGCTGCGGTAGACAGCATCAGTCTCAAGGCCGTAAAGTATACGCTCGATAAAAGCCTGCCGATCGTTGGGGGGGCGGTATCGGGCACATTTGATACGGTGCGCGGCTGCACGGTGCTTATTAAAAACGCCGCCGGTGCTGCTGCAGCTTGCATCGCCGTGGGATATGCGCTTTCACCTGCCGTGCAAATCGGCGGAGCAGCACTCGCATTAAAACTCGCCGCTGCGCTCACGGAGCCTATTTCAGACGGCAAGATACCCAAAATGCTCCAATGCGTAGCGGAATCGTGCGAGTATGTGTTTGCTGCGGTGGTAGCAGTAGCGCTCATGTTCATCATTACCGTGGGGCTTGTGATTGCGGCCGGCGGTGCACTATGAGCTCTCACATTAGGCTATGGAGGATGACATGGAAGTTTTCTATGGTTTTGTGATGCGGATTGTCGCGTTGTCAATATTGCGGACGGTACTTGAATATATATTGCCACAGGGGAACATTAAAAAAAGCGCATGCAGAATTATTGGCCTTGTGATACTGCTCGCTATGGTGCAGCCCATAGCGGAGCTTATCGGAGCCATATGAGGTGGTGATATGGAAAATAAGAAGCCGTGGCTGAAGCCCATCCACATGCTGGCACAAGCCATGAAAAAGAACAAAAAGCTCGAGCTTGCCGTATATGGGGTTCTTCTTGCACTATCAGCAATCCTTGCATTATCTATGGTGAACACCGGTAAGGATTCAAACACGGCACAGCAGAATGTGCAGCAATCCTCCGGGGAGGTCGCGCAAGGGGAGCGGCAGGTAGAAGAGCGTTTGGAGGAAATACTATCGTGCATACGCGGTGCGGGCAAGGTACGTGTGATGTTGATCTACGATACCTCCGTTGAAATCGTGCCGGCGATGAGCGTAGATACGCAAACGAGCACCTCAGAAACGGTCAACGACTCCGGTCAGACCGTCAACCAGAACCAGAGTGAAAAAAAGACCCCCGTTACGGTCAGCGGGGAGGACGGTGCGCTTGTGCTTACGCAAAAGCAGCCCGAGATACGGGGTGTGATCGTAGTAGCCGAGGGTGCGGCGGATATTTCCGTGCGGCTCAATTTGCTAAACGCCGTGCAGACGGTGCTCAACGTAGATGCAGAGGACATCAGCGTGTTTGAGATGACTATAACGGATTGGAGTTAATGAATATGAAAAATTGGAAAAAGTATTTGACCCTCGGTGTGGTAGCGCTCCTTCTTGTGGGCGCGGTATACATGAACATTAAATTAAGCGGCAAAACAGATATCCCTGTAGATATGGAAAGTGCAGATGCAAACGGCAATACCGGTATCGATGCACTTAGCGGTGAAACGGATTACTTTGAGGCATATAGGAAAGACCGAGACAGCAGGCATGAACTCGAATACAAGTATTTAAATGAAGCGATTGAGACCTCTGCTTCGGATGCAGAAACGCTTGCGGATGCACAGGAAGCGAAGCTGGCGCTTGTAGAAACCATCGACAAAGAATTCACCATAGAAAGCCTTATTAAAGCAAAGGGGTTTGCGGACGCCGCCGTCATGTACAGCAAGGGTTCAGTGGACGTCGTGGTAAAGGCTCAAGTACTCGAACCTACCGAGGTTGCCAAGATTCTCAGCATCGTGATGGAGCAAACGGGCGAACCTGCCGGCAATATTAATATCATCCCTTACGGTTAAACCAAAGCGGGTAAAAGCTATGCAAACTCATGATTTACTGGTATAATATTGATGAGAAAACGCAAGGAGGAACGGTATATGGCGCAGGAGACCGAAATATACTCGCAGATTACAGCGGATGACGGCGGCGGGAAGATTATTTTCGCCACGGATGTTATAGCTACGATTGCCGGCTTAGCGGCTACGGAAGTGGAAGGCGTCGATTCCCTCAGCGGCACCGTTGTGGAGGGAATTACCGGCATGCTCGCCAGCAAGAAAAACTTTACCAAGGGCATTAAGGTAGAAGTCAAGGAAGACGATGTCATTCTTGAGATGAGCCTTTCTATTAAGTACGGCACGAAAATTCATGAGGTCTGCCGCAAGGTGCAGGAAGCCGTCAAGAATGCCGTGGAAACCATGACGGGCCTTCGCGTTGTCAATGTTAACATTGCCGTGCAGGCTGTTACGTTTGAAAAGGCGGAAGGCAAGGAGCCCAGAAGGGAAAAAGAAAAGGATAAAGAAAAATCCGAGTGACTCCCTCAGCCTTAAACTGGGTATCATGTACATAAGATTGTGAGGTGCCTCATGAAACCAAGGGTGATTGACCGCGTTCTGCTCATATTGATGATGCTTATTATGATTGCTCTGGCGACACTTTTGCTTGCCATTGCCACGCACCTATTGCCTATCGAGTATGTGACCTACAATGCGATGATGGCCTATTCGGGACTTTATGCGTCGCTTATATTGGGCGGTGCCGGGCTATTGATTCTCATAGTGGCGATTAGGCTCATAATAGGCTTCAACAGAAGGCCATCAGCGCCGCGCATCACCTCAGCGCTCGTCTCGGCCAACGAACTTGGCGCAACACATATTGCACTTGCAGCGGTCGATAACCTCGTGCAGCGCCATTGCCGCGCAAACGGCAAAATCAAGGAATGCGTCAGCTCCATCTATACTACACCCGACGGCGGGCTTCGCGTCGCACTCAAACTCGTGGTTCTCCCCGAGACCGCTGTGCCGCAGTTTACCGAGGAGCTGAAAACCTCGCTGAAAAGCTATCTTGAGGAATATACGGGTATTCCTGTTCGCGAGGTTGCTATCCTCATTGGCGTTGCCGCTCAAAATACGTACAAGCCCGTGGGTGATTAAGGAGCTTTTATGGATGGATTCACCGAATTTTTAAAGAGGTTCAAATGGCGCATCCTGCTTGTAGCGTTTGGCATCCTCTTTACGATCCTCTCTTTCACGATCGGTTTTTGGAGAACACTGCTGCTGTTCACCATAGTAGCCGTCTGCCTGCTCTTTGGAACGCTTCTCGACCAGGGTGGTCGTGAGCGCGTAAGGCAGTTCTTCGGCGCGATTTTTAGGAGCGGAAATTGAGAAGAGGCAGCTTAATCGACTTATGAGTAGAAAAACCGCGCGAGAAGTAGCCATGAAGCTGGCTTTTGCCGCTTTGCTTGGCGGAGAAGACACTTACGACGCAGTCTTAGATAAGTCCGACATCGACGAACACCCGACGCCGGACGATATTGAATATTCCAAAGCGATACTTGACGGCATATTATTACATTGCGACGAGATTGACACGCTCATTCATGAGCTTGCCATCGGCTGGAAGCTCGAACGCATGCCTAAGGTGGATTTGTCGATTCTGCGCGTGGCCATATACGAAATGATGTACCGCAAGGATATTCCGTGCAGCGTTTCTATCAACGAAGCAGTGGAACTTGCTAAGCAGTTTGGCGGGGATCGTTCCTCCGCTTACATCAACGGGATGTTAGGCACACTTGCCAAGCGCCTCAGCGAGAAGCAGGAAGGATAAAGCATTCGCTATTAAGAGCGACCGCCGCGGCATCGTCCTTCTAACAGTTAAGGACGGTGCTTTCTGTTCTTCTATATATTATAAGCGGGAGGTAATGGATGAAGGCAAACATCATCGACGGAGCAGGTTACGCCAACGCCTACGCGGATAGGCTCAAGGCGCGTGTAGATAAACTTCATGAAATTGGAA
The DNA here is from genome assembly GCA_023458355.1 of Bacillota bacterium. GTDB lineage: Bacteria > Bacillota > Clostridia > Christensenellales > CAG-138 > UBA7707. The sequence continues at coordinate 31,957 of JAEWZS010000183.1, read as the reverse complement.
TCAAGCCACGGCTTGCGGTGATTCTCGCGGGAGATGACCCTGCGTCCGACTTATATGTGCGCCTTAAGGCAAAAAGGGCAACGGAACTCGGCATTGAAACCGATGTTTATAAGTTTGGCAAAAGCGTCTCAGCGAAAGAGTTGATCGATCAGTTGGATAAACTGAGTGATGATCAAAACGTACACGGCATCCTCGTGCAGCTTCCGCTGCCCGACCATATCGATGCGCAGATGATATTGCCGCATGTTGATCCCAAAAAGGATGTAGACGGCCTCAACTCCTGCAATGTGGGCGCACTTTTTTGCGCACGCGATTGTTTTATCCCTTGTACGCCAAAAGGCATCTTGAAACTCATAGAAAGCACGGGAGTTAAAATTGAGGGAAAAAATGCGGTGGTGGTAGGCAGAAGCACCATGGTGGGGAAGCCTGCAGCTATTTTGCTTCTCCAGAACAATGCAACCGTCACCATCTGCCATTCCAAGACACAAGATCTAAAAGCGGTCACCAAGACAGCGGATATTCTCGTAATTGCCGTTGGTGTTTCGTCGCTCATCACAGCGGATATGATAAAGCCCGGCGCAGTCGTAATTGACGTCGGTATGACCAAGGTCAACGGTAAATGGCACGGAGATGTAGACTTTGAAGGTGCATCTGAGATAGCCTCCTTCATCACACCCGTCCCTGGCGGGGTAGGGCCTATGACCATCATCATGCTTATGGAAAATACCATTGAGGCAGCGGAGCAGCTTCGTCATGGATAACGGATATGTTCTAAGCGTAACACAGCTTAACGAGTATGCAAAAACGCTAATCGAACGCGATCCGCTTTTGCGCTCTCTGAGTGTACGCGGTGAGATCAGCGGCTTCAAACGCCATTCCTCAGGACATCTTTATTTTTCCCTGAAAGACGACGGTGCTCTTATCCGCTGCGTTATGTTTCGACAGAACGCGCAATCGCTCCTTTTCGAACCGCGCGATGGTATGTCCGTGCTGACTACGGGAGGCGTGTCTCTCTATACCAAAGACGGCCAATACCAGTTTTACGCACGCTCCATGGAGGAAGCAGGGGAAGGTCTTTTATACAAACGTTTCATGCTACTAAAGACACGCCTCGAAGCTCAGGGGCTTTTTGATGCATCCCATAAAAGACCGCTCCCGTTTTTGCCCAAATGCGTGGGCGTTATCACCTCGTCTACCGGTGCTGTATTCCACGATATACAACATGTTATACGGCGGCGCTTCCCCAACATGAATGTACTTCTATACCCTGCCAAAGTACAGGGAGAAAGTGCGGCTGCGGAAATCGCGCACGCTATCCGGGAGATGAACCGCCTCGCGTTAAGCGATGTTCTTATCGTCGGAAGGGGCGGCGGAAGCCTGGAGGACCTCTGGGCATTTAACGAGGAAGTGGTTGCCCGTGCTATCTATGAGAGCACCATACCGGTTGTGAGCGCGGTGGGGCATGAAACGGACTTTTCCATTGCAGATTTCACAGCGGACCTTCGCGCGCCTACCCCATCGGCAGCAGCGGAACTTTGTGTTCCGGAGTACGAAAAGCTCATAGGGCGCACATTGGAACTGAAATCTTCCGTAAAGACTACTGCAAGAAACAAGCTTATGATGCATCGAGCGGCTATTCTATCGATGAAACGTTCTTCCGGATTTGCCGCTCCGAAAAATACATCGTATAGATTTAGGCAAAGCATTGAACTAAAACGTGCTGCGCTTTACAATGCCTCACGTGCGGCGGTTGTGGGTGCTTTTGGGCGGCTGGAGCAGCTTGACGCACGCATGGCCGCACTTTCCCCCATGCAGGTGTTAAACCGCGGCTACGCGCTTGTGAAAAAGCGCGACGGCGCATATGTGACGAGCGCTCTTGCACTCGCTTCGGAAAAGGAAGCGGAGATTGTATTCTGCGACGGTGCGGCGGAGGTCTTGGTAAATCGGGTACGCTATGATGAGAAATGAGGGGAATGCATTGAAAAAGGACGAGACTCTTAGCTTTGAAAGTGCCATGAAGCAGCTTGAAGAAACGGTGGATAAGCTTAGCGCCGGCAACCTTGCGCTGGAGGAAACGGTGCTTTTATACGAGCGTGGACAAGCTTTGTCAAAATACTGCACAGAGCTATTAAATGCGTTTGACGCAAGGCTTGATGCTGTTGATGCGGCTAGCGGAGAGATAAAGGCGGTTGAGATATGAACTACGCAAAAACCATGGAAGACTACCGCATTCTTATCGATAAGCGGCTCGACGAATATATGGAGAAGAACGATATACCGAAGCTGCTTCGCGATTCAATGGCATACAGCCTCTGCGGCGGAGGTAAGCGCCTGCGCCCCGCGATGACACTTGCGGCATGCGATTTATTTTGTGGCAATCGTGATGCCGCACTTCCGCTTGCCTGTGCGCTCGAGATGATTCATACCTATTCGCTCATCCACGACGACCTGCCTTGTATGGACAATGACGATTTTCGTCGCGGAAAGCCCTCCAACCACAAGGCGTTCGGCGAAGCAACGGCACTGCTTGCGGGTGACGCTCTGCTTTCCTATGCATTCGAAGTGATTGCGGATGCTTCTATCATCTTTCATACAAAGATACCTTCCTATCTTCTCGCTGCGCGTGAGATTGCATCTGCAGCAGGTGTTTGCGGGATGATTGCCGGCCAGTTGGCCGACTTAACGAGCGAAACCGGTACGGAGGACGCTTCTCAAAAACTTAGGTACATCCATACAAGAAAGACAGGTGCAATGCTTCGCGCAGCGCTCATGGCCGGCGCTTACATCGGTAGCCCTACTGACGCGGAGGCGGCTAAAATCTCTCGCTTCGGCAGCCTTTATGGATTGCTGTTCCAAATTACAGATGACGTGCTCGACGTAGAGGGAAGTTTGTCGTCGCTAGGCAAAACGCCCGGAAAAGATAAAGAGGCAAATAAACTTACCTATCCCGCCTGCTATGGACTTGAGAAGGCAAAACGCATGGCAAAAGATACCGCAAATGAAGCGATGGAAGAGCTTACGTGCTTTGGTGAAAAGGCATGGTTTTTTACGGAGCTCACTAAGAGCACGCTTACGAGAAAAGCATGAAAACAAGAGCGGATCAAAGGCTTGTGGAGCTTGGGTTGGCGCAAAGCCGTGAAAAAGCGCGCGCGCTGATAATGGAGGGCATGGTCAGCTGCGATGGCATAAGGCTTGATAAGCCGGGCACTGCGGTAAATGAGGCGCAGGTTTTGACCGTTAAAGAAAATGCGCTCCCGTACGTGAGCCGCGGTGGGCTTAAGCTCGAAAAGGCCATAAATGAATACGGCATTGATCTAAGCGGCAAAGTGGCAGTGGACATAGGTGCATCCACGGGCGGTTTTACCGATTGTATGCTGCAAAACGGTGCGATAAAGGTATATGCCATCGACGTCGGTTACGGGCAGCTTGACTGGGGGCTCAGAAGCGATGAACGCGTGAAGGTGATGGAGCGCACAAATGCACGGTTCCTTGCACCCGAATGGTTTGAGGAAGTCCCGGAGTTTGCTTCAGTAGACGTTTCGTTTATTTCAATCCGGCTCATTTTACCTAACCTTTGCAGTATTTTAAAAAATGGATCGACAGCAGTCGTACTAGTGAAGCCGCAGTTTGAGGCCGGCAGAGGAAAGGTGGGAAAAAACGGCGTTGTTCGCGAGCCGGAGATCCACCGCGAGGTTTTAAAGGATGCCGCACATTATGCAAATGCTGCAGGCTTTACAATTCAAGCGCTCGACTTTTCTCCTATCACAGGCCCTAAAGGAAATATCGAGTTTTTGATGATCTTGCAAAAAAATACCGAATGTATATGCATTGATGAGCAAAACCTAAAGGAAGCGGTCATTTCGACCGTCAGAAAAGCGCATGAATCTTTTTAAACATGTAAGAATATACAAAAAGTGCAAATTTATACTTGAAAACGAGTGTAGACAATATTATAATATTTCTACGTCGGTGCTTGGGAGGGCCTTATGCGGAACAGGCGTATAGACTTTTTTACCAACCCGCACAAGCCCGAGGCGGTCAACGGCTTACTGGAAGCCATCCATACTGCGCAGCTTCACGGATACACCTGCGGCGCAAATGAAAGCCTTGCCGGTTATCTCAACGGATCGGTCGAAGGTGAGGTCGATGCACCCGACCTGATTGTTGCCTTGGGTGGCGACGGTACCATATTAATGGCGGCTTCCATCGCAGTTCAAAAAAAAGTGCCGCTTCTCGGCATCAACTTTGGCCGGATCGGCTTTCTTAGCGAAATTTCCCTACCTGAATTCGATGCCGCTCTTACGCGCATTGAAAATGGCGAGTATATGCTTGAATCGCACATGACGCTTCGTTGTGTCGTGAACGGCAAAAGCGAGTACACATGCCTGAACGACGCTCTTTTTACCAAACACGGTACGTCGGGCGTAGTAGGTGTCTCCATTGAAATCGACGGTGTTGATGCGGGTACGGTGTTCGGCGATGGCGTCGTTGTGAGCACGCCAACGGGTTCAACAGCCTATTCCATGTCGGCCGGCGGTCCGGTAATTGCACCCGGGCTTGACGCGCTTCTTGTTACCCCCATATGCCCGCACATGTTTTCCTTCAGACCCATTGTGACCGCGGCAGACGCAAAGATGAAATTTTCTCTTAAGGGCGAGGGATGGCTCTCGCTTGATGGGGTCAGTACCGTAAAGATTACGGAAAAAGATGAAATTGCGGTCTCCATGGCCGATGTATACGCGCAGTTTATTCGGTTCAGCCGGAAAAACTTCTATGCATTGATTCGGGAAAAACTTTCCTGATTTATTATGAAGGCGGAGGGTCGACTATGAAAAGTGCGAGGCATGCGCTTATACTTGAACTCATTGATAAGTACGACATCGAAACGCAGGATGATCTCGCTTTACGCCTCAAAGAACAAGGCGTGAGCGTTACGCAGGCAACCGTTTCGCGCGATATCAAGGAGCTGAGGCTTATCAAGGTGCTCTCCGATAATGGTGCTTATAAATACGCAACCGTGGGCAAGGCTGAAAGCGGTTTGAAAAACAAATTCCGTCAGATTTTTGCGCAGGCTGTGGTTTCCATTACGCTCGCCGGCAATCTCGTTATCATCAAAACACTTTCGGGTACAGCAAGTGCTGCGAGTGAGGCGATTGACTCCTTCAAATGGGATGAAATTGCCGGCACCCTCGCAGGAGACAATACCATTTTTGTCGCTGTGAAAGATATAAAGGCTGCACCTGATCTTATTAAGCGCTTCCATTCCATGCTCAAGCCGGAGTAATATGCTGCAATCCATCCACATAAAAAATGTAGCCTTAATAGAAAGGCTCGATATGGAGTTCTCGAATGGATTTAACGTGCTCACGGGTGAAACCGGAGCCGGCAAATCCATTCTTATTGATGCGGTAAATCTTGTTCTTGGCGAACGCGCCTCCAAGGAACTCATCGCACACGGGGCTGATAAGGCGACTGTGGACGCCGTGTTTAGCTACGAGAATGCTTCAGACACGCTTAATCGCGTGCTTGACGAAATCGGTGTAGAGCAAAGCGATGAGCTTTTTCTTTCACGAGAGCTTTCCCCTTCAGGGAAAAGCGTTAGTAGGCTTAACGGCGTACTCGTCCCGCTTAATGTAATCAAGCGCGTCTCCGATTTATTAGTGGACGTTCACGGACAGCACGAGCACCAATCGCTTTTAAGCCCGTCTTCTCATATGCGTTTTCTCGATACATTCGGCGCAAGTACTATTTTACCTGTCAAAGAAAAGCTTCTTCTCGCTTACCAAAACTGTAAGGCTTTGCAAAAATCCATGCTTTCGGGATTTTCTTCTAAGGACGAGCGTGAGCGGGAAATGGATATACTGGCCTACCAGATAAGAGAAATCAGCGCTGCAAAGCTTAAAAGCGATGAGGAGGAAAAACTCAAAGCAGAGCGTGACCTTTTAGCAAACGCGGAGCACATACAAATTGCGTTTGAAAAAAGCGGCGAATCCTTAACAGGAGACGGCGGCGTTCTCTCGCTTATTAGCGATGCGAGAAAACAGATGCAGTCCATTGAAACACTTTCTCCGGAATATGCAGCGCTTGCGCAACGTCTTAATGACGCTTATTTTAATTTAGAAGACATCGCCTATACCCTGCGCGGAGCTAGTGAGGGCATGGAGTTTGACCCTAAACGGCTCGATGCGATTGAAACGCGGCTTGAGCACATCAAATCGCTCAAGCGCAAGTACGGTACGAGTGTTGACGAAGTGCTGGCATTTTGCGCTGAGGCGCAAAACAAGCTTGACGCGCTTTGTGCGGATACAAAAATGCAGTCCGAACTGCAAGCAAAGCTTGATACGGCACTCAGGGAGTACATGGCACTAGCAGAAAAGTTATCGGTTCAGCGGCGAAAAACCGCTAAGGCGCTTTCTGCTGCCGTGCTAAACGAGCTTGTGGAACTCGGCCTTGAAAAAACGCATTTTGAGGTAAGTTTCAAGGAGCTCCAACATAAGGAGCCCGCCATAAACGGGCTTGACGATGTGGAATTTTTGTTGAGCACGAATCCGGGGGAACCGCTCAAACCGCTCGAAAAGGTTGCCTCAGGCGGTGAGCTTTCCCGCATTATGCTTGCATTTAAGGCGATTTTTGCGCAAAATGACGAGATCGGTACGCTGATTTTCGACGAAGTGGATACCGGTGTAAGCGGCCGAACAGCCGCTATGGTTGGCGACAAAATGGTTCATATTGCCGACGCACGGCAGGTTATTTGCATTACGCATCTCCCGCAGATCGCGGCGCTTGCGGACGCGCATTTTCTCGTTGAAAAAAACGATGACGGTAAACATACCCGCACGAGTGTTCGCCGTTTAACGCTCGAAGAACGACGGGAGCAGGTCGCTCAGATGATGGGCGGCGGAAACGAAGGCTACGCTTTTGACCATGCTGCTGAGCTTATTGAAAAAAGCGAACAAAAAAAGCGAGAGCGGCGCGGCTAAAAGTATAGCATTTGATGCTATCAGGGTTATGCTCTTATCTACGTACCGTATAGCTTCTTCTCCGAATGTCAAACATAAACACTGCGGTTCATTACGGCCGCAGTGCTTTTAATTTTGACGTGGAGATGTATTGATGCGAAGCCGTAAAGTGATTTTGAAGCTCACCGGAATTTTAATGTGCCTGACACTGGTGCTTTTTAACTACAGCGCACCCATGCGCCTAGTGCGTGAAATGGAAAGCGATATCTACCTTGATTCTCAAAGCGGCAAGGGGGTATTGGATGATATTATATCACCCTTTACCGTAACTACCGTCCCTGATGGCATGCCGGTTTCCTCAGACCTTGCCGAACGACTGAGTACGGCGACGGGGGACGATGTCAGCCAAACCATCACCGTAGAGCTTTTCGGGCTTATCCCCGTCAAAAAGGTAAACGTTCACTACAGACAGGATATCTATGTGATGCCCGGTGGTGAATCGGTGGGTGTCACGCTTTACACAAAAGGCGCGCTCGTGGTGGGTATGGGAACCGTGCTCAACGAAAACAGTGAGCGCATTTGCCCTGCGGAAGTAGGCGGTGTACAGGTAGGGGATGTGATTATTGAAGCAAACGGGCAGGAAGTTAAAGATGCGGATATGCTCATTGCAATTTTTAACCGCGCCGGACAAAGCACAGATCTTACAATCCTACGCGGCAGCTCGCGGATACATACGAGTGTAACACCAGTAAAGGATGCGCTTGACGGTGTTTACAAAATAGGCATGTGGGTCCGCGACAGCACGGCCGGTATAGGCACACTCTCATTTTATGTTATGAGCACAAAAAAGTACGGTGCACTCGGACACGCTATCACAGATGCAGACACGGGAGCGCTTCTTTCGGTACGAAACGGTGAAATTATAGAATCCAATGTGCTGGGTGTGGTACAAAGCTCACAGGGCATACCCGGGGAGATTAAGGGAACGTTCACTTCCGTCAGCAAAAGGCTCGGAGGGATAAAAAAGAACACGGAATTCGGCATTTTCGGCGAGTTATATGAGGACCTTAAAAACCCGCTTTATCCAAACGGTGTTCCCGTTGCGTATCCTGACGAGGTAGAAGCGGGTCCTGCTAAAATATTGACTACGGTGGACGAAAAAGGAATTCAGGCGTATGATTGTGAGATTATTAAAATCTATCCGCAATCGAGTGCTGCACCAAAAGGACTTGTAATCGAGATTACGGATGATACGCTGATTGAAAAAACGGGCGGCATCGTGCAAGGCATGAGCGGAAGTCCGGTATTGCAAAATGGAAAGCTTGTCGGAATCATCACGCATGTTTTTATTAATGATTCCCTTAAGGGATACTGCGTTTATGCGCTCTGGATGGTAGGCATGACCTAAGCATGAATGGGGATAAAAAATATATACAATAATGTCTGGAATTAGTATTATTCCCAATTTACGAGAAATGGTTTATAATAGAAAGAAAACTATGATCGGCATTGGGCAACGGATGAAAAAAATCAAGCTTCAGATCATCGACGACAATCCCGACTACTGTGCAAGGCTTGAGGAATACTTGCTTTCCTCCGGCTATTTTGAGGTACTTCCATCTGCGCACGACGGCATTATGGCTCTTCAAAGTTTTGAAACGCAGCTGCCTGATGTGGCGCTGGTGGATATGGTAATGCCTCGTATGGATGGTATAGAACTTTTGCGTCAGCTCCGGAAGCGAGGATTTTCCTTTAAGGTCATCGCGAATTCTCCCTTTGTAGATGAAGAGATGGTCCAACTGGCGCAAAGCTTGGGGGCTTCTTACTTTTTGGCAAAACCCATGGAGTTCTCCTACGTGCTTGCGCGCATTGTGGACGTCGCGGGCGCTGCGACGGACGATAGTGACCGCGCAGCACTTCGTAGCATGCTGTCAAAGGACAGGCGCGATGTAACTCGTGACGAAATTATTTTCAATTACTTGCGCGTACTTGGCGTTCCTGCGCACGTTACGGGCTATTGGTATTTAAAGGAAAGCATAGATTATTGGGTGGAGCACTATGGTCAGCTGATTGGCCTTACTACAGAGGTCTATCCCCATGTGGCTAAGAAGTTCAATACGACAGGCTTGCGTGTGGAGCGAAATTTGCGTCATGCTATTGAATGCGCATGGGATAACGGCGGTATGGCGAGTATCGACGCGCAGCATAAAATTTTCGGTTATACGGTAAACGATGCAAAGGGCCGACCGACCAATAAGGAGTTTATCGCCCTTATTGCCGACCGTACGGTCCATAAACTCAAAAAGCGATGATTGAACCTGCCTTTTTGCAGGGTGCTGAATGGAAAGAGGGGCTGATAGCACCTCTAATATGGAAAGGAGCGCATGTTTATGGCAAAACGTGCTACTTTAATTGTTTTAGACAGCGTGGGCATCGGTGCTATGCCCGATGCAGCGGAGTTCGGTGACGTCGGCTCGCATACGCTTGGCAATATTTATAAGGTCCGCGGCTCACTTGATTTAAAAAATCTATACAGCCTCGGCTTAAGCCACATTACGGATTCACGGCTTCCAGTGCCGGCTGAACCGGCGAAAGGAAGCTATGGGAGAGCAGCCGAAGTCACAAAAGCCAAAGATACCACCTGCGGTCACTGGGAAATGGCCGGCATCATTATGGATAAGCCCTTTAAAACATTCCCAAACGGCTTCCCCAAGGAATTAATGGAAGCATACGAGAAACGGATCGGCCGCGGTACTCTCTTTAACGGTGTAGCGTCCGGCACGGTTATCATCAATGAATTCGGCGATGAGCATGTAAAGACCGGCAAGCCTATAATATATACCTCAGCGGACAGCGTATTCCAGATTGCGGCGCATGAGGATGTAATTCCGCTCAACGAACTTTACTCCATGTGCATGGCTGCGCGTGAAATGCTCGATGGCGACTACCTTGTGGGAAGGGTAATTGCACGCCCGTTTATCGGCACAAGCGGGAACTATACGCGTACCGAGAACCGTAAGGATTATGCCATACCACCTGTCTCGGAAACGATCCTTGATTCGTTAAACGAGCGCGGCATACCTACCATAGCCATTGGCAAAATCGAAGATATTTTCGCTCGCCGTGGCATAAGCTTCATCGACCACGCGAAAAACAACCATACGGGATTTGAGGCTACGCTCAAACAAGTGCAGGATGACAAGGGTGGCTTGATTTTCACCAATCTTGTGGATTTTGACATGCTCTACGGGCATCGCAACGATGTGGAAGGCTATGCGAGTGCACTCGAATGGGTGGATGCGCACCTGCCGCAGCTTATTCAAGCGATGCGAGAAGAGGATATGCTCATCATTACCGCCGATCATGGCTGCGATCCTACTACCGCGAGCACCGACCATTCCCGCGAATATATCCCCGTGGTGGTTTATGGGAAGAAACTTAAGGCGGGTGTTGACTTAGGTACGCTTCAAAGCTTTGCAGATATAGGCTCCACCATCCACGAATACCTCACAGGAGCCCCATTTAAGGTAGGGAAGTCGTTTTTACCGTTGATCCGCAACTGATACATACGTAAAGCTGATAAATCTCCCGCGCGGTTAATATATCTGAAGTACAAGATATATGCGCGGGAGGTTTTTGTATGCGTAAACACTGTTTCAAAAAATGCGCAGCCGCGCTCGCGGCGCTGGTTTTGATTCTTCCCTTAACAACAGCTCGGGCTGTAAATACACCGGTCGATTTGAGTAACGCAAAGACCGCCATAATTGCGGAGTCCGTTTCAGGGCAAATCATTATGGAGAAAAATTCTCAAGAACGGGTAAACGTTGCGGGTTTATCGCGGCTTCCCTCGTTACTTTTAGTATGTGAACTCATCGACGAGGGAGCGCTCAGTCTTTCCGATGAGATTACCGTGAGCGAGACAGCCGCATCCGTGAAGGGACCTACAGCGTTTGTGGAGCCGTATGAGCAAATAGCTGCGAGCGAACTTTTAAAAGCAGCCGTGATGATTGGTGCAGGCGACGCGATCTATGCGCTTGCGGAGGCGGCGACAGGTTCTGCGGAGGTGTTTGTAGAAAGGCTTAATGAACGTCTCAGCGAACTGAATATCGACGTAAGCTATACGAATATCACCGGCGACGGCATGCTCTTAAGTGTCTCAGATCTTGCCGCCCTTGGTCGTGAGGCAGTAAAAAGTGAGGCGTTTCGCAATTACGCAACACTCTATATGGACGGGATTACGCATAAGAACGGCACTTCAACGGAGCTTGTCAATTCCAACCGTCTCATCAGGAACACTACCGGCTGCCTAGGTGTCAGCACGGGCTCTTCTGATTCGGCGGGCTACTGCGGAGTGTTTTTCGTGCAGAGGGGTGAAACCGCCTATGTTTGTTCTCTGACGGGTGCACCAAATTCTTCCGCCCGTTTCTCAACAGCGCAGTCTATGATTGAATACGCCTTTGGTGCATATAAGACCGTCACGCTTGCCAGGGCAGGAGAAATTCTTGTGGAAAATATCTCCGTGAAGGGCGGTGCGGAATTACTCGTTAATCTTGCCGCGAAAGATGACAGCGTTCTTCTTCTAAAGCAGAACGAGCAGTATTCAGAAAGACGGGAAGTACCTGAAACGCTCTACGCTCCTCTTACTACGGATGCGGTGGCGGGAACAATCGAGTACCTGGACGAAAACGGCAACCTCATAGCGGTTGTGGAGCTTGTGCCGCAGAGGGCTGTAGCGCAGGCGGGTCTTTCGGACTTCATACGACTGATGTTTCTTGGCTTCCTCCACGCGTAAATAATTTTTGAAAGCACCGAAAATATCAAAAGCACCGTCCGTTTATCGGCTTGCCTGCCGAGAGCGCTAAGCGTATAATAATGGAAAAGAGCACTGGAGAAATACGAATGCTTGCAAACCTGTTCAGCGTAGAGTCGCTGAAGCTTATGCTATACCGGATTCCTGCGATCATGATTGCGCTTTCGTTTCACGAATTCGCACATGCTTATGCTGCTTATAAAAAGGGTGACCCTACGGCTTATAACCTAGGGAGGATGACGCTCAACCCCCTTCGCCATGTGGACCCCATTGGCATTTTAATGCTTGTTCTTGTTGGATTCGGCTGGGCAAAGCCTGTCCCCATTAACCCAAGGAATTTCCGCAACATCCGCCGCGACGAGATCGTTGTATCACTGGCCGGTGTAGTGACGAACTTCGTGCTCGCATTTTTGGCCATGGGCATCTACATTCTGGCTGGCTCCGTGCTTCTCGTCCAAAACGAAATCGTTATGGGCTTGTTGTGGGCGCTCACCGCGATTAACTTGGGCTTATGCTTCTTTAATCTTATCCCTATACCGCCGCTTGACGGCTACCATGTGCTGCAAAACCTGCTGATACGCCGGGTGAACCCGAGTTTTTGGGTAACTTTTGAGCGCTACGGCAGCTTTGTGCTAATTCTGCTCCTTATCACGGGAGGGCTGACGGGCGTGCTCTCTACAATCATAACTGCGGTTTTAAACGGATTCATTACCTTCTACGGGCTGATATTCGGGTTACTTTGATGTACGAGGTGCGATTAAAACAGTTTGAAGGTCCGCTCGACCTTTTGCTTCACCTCATCGAGAAGGCAGAGGTGGATATAAAGGATATATTCATTTCCGAGATTACCTCGCAGTATCTCGGCTACATGAAAGAGGTGGACGAGCTCGACATGGATACGGCAAGCGAATTTCTCGCGATGGCAGCTAACATTGTGTACATAAAGTCGCGTTCGCTCTTGCCAAAGCCACCTAAGGAAGATGACGAGGAGGATCCGGAGCAGGCGCTCATACGCCAGCTAACGGAGTATCGTGCATTCAAGCAAGCCAGCGCAATGCTGGAGGAGCTGACAAAAGGTACCGAGGGGATGTATACTCGACTTCCTGAGGAGTTTATTTTGCCACCGCAGGAATTTGTTCTTACCGAAACCTCCGCAGAAGAGCTTCGCGAAGCATTTCTTGCGGTTTTAAAGCGTGAGCATCCAAATGAACCCATAAGCCCGCTTGCCCAGCATGTAAGTGCTGACCGCTTCACCGTGCGCATGCAGCTTGTTAAGATACGAAGACTACTTTCTCAAAATAAAACCGTGCGCTTTGAGGAGTTGTTCGAGCCGGGTTCTGCCAAACTGGAGCGCATTGTTACCTTCATGGCGCTTTTAGAAATGTTGATGTACGGTGAAATACACCTAAAACAGCGGGCCCCGTTTGAACCCATTACGCTGACAGCCGGGAAACTCCTTGAGAATGATTCCGGCATCGAATACACCGACGAACAATAGAGGTGCTGCCTATGTGCTACGACGAGCGAATATCCGCTATCGAATGTATTTTATTTGTATCAGGTGAGCCTGTTTCCATCGTGCAGCTCCAGCGCGCGCTTGATGTAACGCAAATGGAGATTATTCATCTGCTCGACACAATGGAAGCTCTTTATAAAAACGAGGAGCGCGGTATTTTAATCTACCGCACCGAGGAGACTGTTCAGCTTGTTTCAAACAAGAAATACGCGGATTATGTAGAGGAGCTTTTGCAGCCCGCACAAAGCAAAACCTTCTCGCAGGCGATGCTCGAGACACTTTCCATAATCGCTTACCGCCAGCCGGTAACACGCGCGGAAATCGAAGCGGTACGCGGTGTGCGCTGCGATTATTCCGTGAGCCAGCTTTTAAAGCTCGGTCTTATATCGGAACTCGGGCGCAAGGATGCGGTGGGGAGACCGATGCTCTTTGGCACAACCGATGCTTTTTTGCGGCAGTTCGGTATTTCTTCCGTGAAGGATCTTCCCCTATACGAGACCTATTTACAAGAGGAGGAAGAAGGTTCTTCGTCGCAACTTGAACTCGCTTGATAGATTTCCGATTTTTTGCCAAAACTAAGAGCCGTACGCACGTTCGGAGGGCGATATGGCTCTTTTTATTATCCTTTATATTTTGATCTTTATTGTTGTTGGGCTTCTTGTACCCATGCGGCTTCGTGTTTGTGCGCATATCGATACATTCCGCCCGTCTTTTACGTTGGAGCTCGAATTTTTCTACCGTCTGTTTAAGCTAAGAATAAAGGGTTTTATAAACTACTCGCAGCTTTTGGATGTTGAGCTTTGGCTTACGGTGAATAGAAAGCCATATAAGCGCGTTTCAATAGAGCCGAAAAAGAAAGTCCCGGAGCATAAGCAACCCGGACTTACGAAAAAGATTATAAGTGCGGTTATGCGCGGGGGCAACTTGGAGGCGCTGCGTGTACGGTGCAAAGTGGGTATCGAAGAAGATGCATATCATACGGTGCTTGTCTGCGGGGTGCTGCGCATTTTTTTTAATGCGATTATGGCGCTTTTGCATCTGAGAAACGGTGAGGTTTCTGTGATGCCTGATTTTAAAACGCCTGTATTTTGGCTGAAAGTGGAAGGCATATTAACAATTCGTTCCACACAAATTATAGATGTTGTACTCAAACGCTCCAAATGGCATAGAAAAAAACACAAGGAAGGGAATCAAAATGTCGCATCCCATTGAAAACATCATGCGCAGCACCATGGAACAAATCAAGGAAATGGTCGACGTTAATACCATCGTCGGCAACCCTATCATCACGGGGAAGGAAACGGTGATACTGCCCGTTTCCAAGGTAAGCCTAGGCTTCCTATCAGGCGGCGGAGAATACTGCGCATCGAGCGCGCCCGTAAAAAAATCCGGAAGCGAGCTGGACGGCGAAGCCAGAATGCCCTTTGCAGGCACATCCGTGGCCGGCATGAGCATAACACCTATTGCATTCCTATCTGTGGCCGATGGAAAGGTGAAGGTTCTTCCCGCACAATTTAACACCACTATCGACAGGGCTATCGAGATAATACCTGAATCCATCTGCATGGTAGGTAAGGTGATCGGCGATGCTTGCTGCAGAACCGAAGGCAAGGATGATCTTTTCGACGAGGAAGATCTGAGCGACTGATGCGCGCAGCTAATAAAAAAATCTTATGCGCCATATGTGCGCTCATGTTACTGCCCTGGTTTCCGGCTTCAGCCTTTGCTGACGAGCCGAAAACGGGGGCAGTTTCCGCCATCTTGCTTGAAGCGGGTACGGGCAAGGTGCTCTATGAAAAAAACGCATATATAAAGCTGCCTATGGCAAGCACCACCAAGGTAATGACCGCTATTTTAGCGCTGGAATGCTGCGCACTATCGGATACGGTCACTGTAACAGAAGATGCTTATGGTACGGAGGGTTCCAGTATTTATCTGGAGCTTGAAGAAAAGATGAGCGTTGAGGATTTGCTTTATGGGCTTATGCTGAATTCGGGGAACGATGCTGCTGTTGCTCTAGCAGTACACATCGGGGGTAGTCTGGAGGGATTTGCAAACCTCATGAATGCAAAGGCAAGGGAGATAGGCGCAAACAACACGAATTTTGTGACGCCGCACGGCCTCCCAAACGGTGACCACTACACCACTGCGTATGACCTTGCGCTGATTTCGGCCTATGCTCTTAAAAACGAGGACTTCTGTACGATTGTAGGGACGACTTACCACCGTACGACCACCGGAAACTTTCAAAGGACCTTCAAAAATAAAAATAAATTGTTATGGCAATACGAGGGTGGAAACGGTATTAAGACAGGTTATACGAAAGCCGCCGGGAAATGCCTTTCTTTTGCTGCACAACGAGAAGGAATGCAGCTTATAGGCGTAGTTCTCAACTGCCCAGATACGTTTAACGCTGCCATGAGTATCCTAAATTACGGCTTCAACAATTATGAAATGAAAAGGGTGGTAGCTGCGGGCGATATAATTGCTCGCGCACGTGTAGTTGGGGGCAAAAAAAACGTGTTGGAACTTGTCATAAACGAAGATATAATGATACCTGTGGAAAAAGGCAGCAACCCGGCTTTAAGGACGCGTATCGTAATTGACGAAGGGATACGCGCCCCTATACACGCAGGCGATAAGCTCGGGGTGTTGGAACTTTACGATGAGATGGGCGAGAAGCTAATCGGTTCATGGCAGCTCGTAGCGAAAAATGATGTGGATGCTGCGGATCTCGGGTTCTATCTCGATAAGCTGTTCGGTCTCTGGACGGCATAATCAGTAGCTGATGTATATATAGCGTGGGGTTAGCAGATTATTTGAAACAAAGGTGGGGGTTCCATGCGTTTACAGAAATTCATGGCGGAGGCGGGGGTGGCGTCGCGCCGCAGGTGTGAAGAGCTGATCCTTGAGGGACGAGTGAGCATCAACGGCGTTTTAGCCGTGCTGGGCGCTCAGGTTGAGCCTGAGAAAGACGAAGTTACACTCGACGGACAAAGGCTAAAACTTGTTACAAAGCGCATGGTGATTGCCTTTAATAAGCCGAGAGGTGTTTTTTGCACCGCTAACGATCCGGAGGGGCGAAGGACCGTTATGGATTACTTTCACGATATTCCATATCGTCTTTACCATGTGGGGAGGCTCGATTGTGACTCTGAGGGGCTTCTTTTTATGACCAACGACGGAGAGCTTGCCTATAAGCTGATGCACCCCAAGTTTCAAATCGAAAAGACCTATTATGTGGTAGCCGATGGCGTTCTTACAAACAATGAAGCGCATGCTTTGGAAAAAGGTGTTTTATTGGAAGACGGCATAACAGCACCCGCCAAAATAAAACCGGCGACACAGCGGCATGAGGGAGGCACTGCATTTTTTCTTACCATTCACGAGGGGCGAAACCGCCAGGTAAGGCGTATGTTGGATGCGGTAGGGCATAGAACGCTCCTTTTGAGGCGCGTACGCGTGGGTAATGTTGAACTCGGCGGCTTAAAGACCGGGCAATGGCGCTATTTGAGTGCTGAGGAGATTCAAGTTTTGGAAAATACGCTCAACAGCGCGGGTTGACCGCGCTTTTTTCAGAATTTTGAAAGATTCTAGCAGGAAAAATGAAGGATATAGCGAATATAAGAACTAGGGCTTATTTGAGGGAAGTATTCTCTCAAATCGTCGCTTATTTATATCAGTTATATTATAGGCCTAACAATAAGCTAATCTTATGAGAAGGGAGGCGTTCCTAATTTGACAATTGACATTGGGCTGGCTATCGCGTTTATCGTAGTAGCGTTTATCATTGGTTTTATGCTCGGCCGCAAAGGCAAAACAAAAATCATTGCGGATAATAACGAAATTGACACGGAAAGCCGGCCGGAAGAGACCGGCATATCGACGCCTGCGCAAGTGTTCGACGCTCCGGATATTTCGGACCGCGGTAAATTCGACGCAGCGATTGCTGCGGCAATTGCGTCGTATATGGGTCCGGAAGTCGCGGGTCTTCGCATCCGTTCCGTAAAGCCGCTTTCGCGCGTATCCTTACGGCAGCCTATGGTGGCGGCCATGAGCGCAGCGATGGCGACGTATATGGGTGCGGATGTATCCGCGCTTCGTATCCGTTCCATTCGTCGCATCGGCGTTGCGCCGACAAACAGGCAGCAAACGGTCGCCGCAATTTCAGCGGCAATCGCCACCGCCATGAACAAGGAGATAGACGGATTACGCATACACAGCATTAAAAAAATATCTTAATTTGATGAAGGAGGTACTCTCATGCGCAAATTTATCGTCAATGTAAACGGTTCTTCTTATGAAGTCGAGGTAGAAGAAATTTCCGGTTCTTCCGCAGCACCCGCCGCTCCCGCCGCCCCCGTAAAGGCCTCGGCAGCCGCCCCCGCTCCTGTAGCTCCCGTTGCGTCCAACGCAAATGTAAAGGGCAACCCCGTCGTAGCTCCCATGCCCGGCACCATCGTGGATGTAAAGACCAGTGCGGGCGCGCAGGTAAAGAAGGGACAAGTCATCCTCATCCTCGAAGCAATGAAAATGGAAAATGAAGTTCTCGCCGATCGTGACGGCACCATCACTGCCCTCAACGTTTCCAAGGGCTCTACTGTGAAGTCCGGCGACGTGCTCTGCCTTATCGGTTAAACGGCTTTTATATAAGCGCTCTTCATGAGCGCAAAAATAGGGAATAAGGAGGTTAGAAAATGGCAGGCAAAAAACTATTGATTACAGATACGATATTGCGCGACGCGCACCAGTCGCAGGCTGCGACACGCATGCGCACCGAAGATATGCTTCCCGCTTGTGAAATACTCGACAGCATCGGATATTATTCACTGGAGTGCTGGGGTGGAGCCACATTTGACACCTGCCTCAGGTTCCTAAATGAGGATCCTTGGGACAGACTCAGAACACTCAGGAAGGCGCTTCCCAACACGAAGCTTCAAATGTTGTTCCGCGGGCAGAACATACTTGGCTATAAGCACTATGCAGACGATGTCGTAGAGCAGTTCTGCCGCAAGGCAATCGAAAACGGTATTGATATCATCCGTATTTTCGATGCGCTCAACGATACTCGAAACCTCGAGGCTGCCATCAAGTTCACTAAAAAATACGGCGGTATCTGCGAACCCGCGATCAGCTATACAATAAGCCCCGTCCACAATGAAGATTATTTCGTAAAGGTCGCAAAAGAGCTTGTACAAATGGGTGCGGATATCATCTGCATAAAGGATATGGCTAACCTCTTGCTGCCTTACGACGCATATTCGCTCGTGAAGCGTCTTAAATCAGAAGTGGATGTGCCCATACATCTGCATACCCACAATACAACCGGCACCGGCGATATGACATATCTAATGGCGGTGCAGGCAGGTGTGGATATTGTAGACTGCGCGCTTTCAGCCCTCGGTAACGGCACGGCACAGCCCGCCACAGAGCCCCTCGTGGCGACACTTAAGGGCACCGAGTACGATACGGGCTTAGATCTTAATAAGCTTAGTGAGGCCGCTAAGCACTTCCGTAAGGTTGCTGATAAGCTCAAGGCTGAAGGCTTCCTCGATCCTAAAGTTCTCAACGTCGATACCAATACCCTTATGTATCAGGTTCCCGGCGGCATGCTGTCGAACCTCATCTCGCAGCTAAAGCAGGCAAACGCCGAAGATAAGTACTACGAGGTGCTTTCTGAGATACCGCAGGTCCGTAAAGACTTCGGTTATCCGCCGCTTGTAACACCTACCAGCCAGATCGTTGGTTCGCAGGCGGTGCTCAATGTGTTAGCCGGCCGCTACAAGAGCTTCACAAAGGAATCTAAGGCTGTGTTGAAGGGCGAATACGGCAGACTGCCCGGCGAGGTTAACGAAGACGTTCGCAAGCTAGCCATCGGAGACGAAGAGGTCATCACCTGCCGTCCGGCCGATCTGCTCTCACCCGAACTCGATAAATATCGCGAGGAGATCAAGGACTACATGCTGCAGGAGGAAGATGTACTAAGTTACGCACTTTTCCCGCAGGTTGCTATGAAGTTCTTCGAAAACCGCAAGAAAGCCGCGGAAGGTCCTAAGGAAGAAACCGTTTCCGCACCCGTCGCCCCGCCTGTTGTTCCTGCAGCGCCAGCAGCACCTGCTGCACCTGAGGGCGTAAGGATGCTCTACGTCGAAGATTTAAGTATTGCATAAAGAGTGGTCCATAGGCCAACGGAGCAGCGCGTTTTCATAATGCGCTGCTCCGATAATTTACAGAATACACAAAACCCAATCAGGCCGCATGGGGAGATTCCTCAGGCGGCCATAAAATTTTTAAATTGCGCTTTATCTTTGTACAATGAAAGAAAACTATGCAATTCTTTCATCATTTTTCTATGTTCGTTGAAATGAACGCTTCTTTCTGCTAAAATAAACCACATGTACAGAAATTCAAGACGCGACTTTTAAGTCCGCCTGTAAGTAAGGATATTTATGAGAATCTTGCTGACGAACGATGACGGTCTATTTTCCCTAGGGATCCGTGCACTTGCGGAGATTTTCCACAAAGAGCATGAGGTTATCATGTCTGCGCCGGATACGGAGCGAAGCGGCGCTTCACATTCTCTAACATTTACATCGCCTCTTCGTATGAACGAAGTGCGACTCGATGGGCTAAGCGACGTTCCCGCATTTGCCGTCAGCGGCACGCCTGTGGACTGCGTAAAAATAGGGCTTGCAAACCTTGGATTCAAGCCTGATCTTGTGATATCAGGCATCAATATCGGCGCGAATCTCGGTACCGATACATTTTACTCGGGTACCGTTTCAGCAGCTATGGAGGCAGTTCTTTTAGGCGTTCCCGCTATGGCGGTCTCCATTTGCTCTTTTAAGCCCAAGCACCTGAGAACTGCTGCCCTCGCTGCAAAAAGCACCATCCCTTATGTACATCAGTGCAGAAGCTTGCTTTTAAACGTAAACGTACCCGATTTGCCCGAGGATGAAATAAAGGGTATGAAAGTTACGAGGTTAAGCAAGCAGGTGTATGCGTCCGAACTCGTGGAGAGGATGGATCCGTATAAGCGCAAATATTACTGGATGCCTGCTGAGCGCTTGACGAAGTGCGGGCAGGATGAGGACAGCGATGAGCGTTGGACACGAGAAGGTTATATCGCTCTAACGCCGCTTTTAACGGATTTAACCGATTTCGTAAGCCTTTCCGGTATGGAATTATAATAGTAAAACGGGGGTAAAAATGGCAATGGAGGAAAACGATCTGCTTGTAAAGTTGAACAAAAACTATAAGTCCTTCAGCAAAGGGCAGAGGCTTTTGGCCAGCTACATCATGGAGAACTATGACAGAGCTGCGTTTATCACCGCGTCCAAAATGGGACGTGCTGTAGGCGTGAGCGAATCCACCGTTGTGCGCTTTGCGTATGCACTCGGTTACGACGGTTATCCTGAAATGCAGAAATCCTTGCAGGATCTTATTCGAAATAAGCTGACGAGCGTACAGCGTATACAGCTTACCTCGGATATGGATGAGAACGACATATTAAAGTCCGTTCTTAAGGCAGATGCTGCAAACATCCGTTCCACCATAGACTCGGTCGATAACGCTGCTTTCAATGCTGCCATTTCTACACTGTTTGAGGCCAAACGAGTCTATATCATCGGAATGAAAAGCGCAGCACCGCTTGCACAGTTCCTAACGTATTATTTGAACTTTATTATGGAGAATACCATATGTGTAAGTTCCTCGGTCAATGATGCGCTTGAAAGCATGCTTCGCGTGAGTCCGGGCGATGTGTGCATCGGCATCAGTTTCCCGCGCTACTCCACGCGCACCGTTGAAGCGCTTGCCTTCGGCAAGAATCGCGGCGCAAACATTATTGCTATCACCGACAGCATGTTTTCTCCAATCGCCGAGCTTGCGCATTATGTGCTCGTTGCCCACAGTGACATGGCGTCTTTTGCAGATTCACTCACTGCACCCTTAAGCCTTATCAACGCCATTATCGTTGCGGCGAGCCTTAAGAGCAAGGACAAGCTTTATGAGCATTTTGTGCAGCTCGAAGGAATTTGGGAATCCCAAAAGGTATATACCACGAAGTGGAGCGAAAAGAACCAAAGATGAGATTGATTCTTGTCCGTCACGGGCAAACACAATGGAATAGCGTCAGCCGAGTACAGGGACGCACCGATATCCCGCTAAACGAAAAAGGGAGATTGCAGGCCGAAGCAATTGCCAAACGCCTTGAGGGCAGAGCCTTTGATGCTGTGTATGCAAGCCCGCTTTCACGTGCGCGTGAGACAGCGGAGGCTATAACGAAGCGATGCGGAGGCACAGTCGTACTGGAGGAAGACCTTATCGAGATACAGTTCGGCAAATGGGAGGGCATGACATCTGCAGAGCTCGACCGTGTGTATCCGGAGCTTTTTAAAGATTGGGGCTGGATTGAACGCCCTGAGGACTGTTTAAGAATGGAGGCAGAGTCACAGCATGAGATTGTAACGCGTTCGCTGCGTTTCATGCGTCAAATCGAAACTCGGCACGGAAGCAATGCGCAAATTCTTGTCGTTGGCCATACCATGCCCACAAAAATCATCATCGCACATTTTATAGGCCTTCCATACAACCGTATCCGCTCGCTGCGCATTGAGAATTGTGCCTATAACGAGCTTGAAACGGGGCATGAAGAACGGGGTTTTTTGCATGTTCTAAACGACACCTCGCATCTTAGAGGGCTTATATGAGCCGCGTCGCTGTAATCGGCGGCGGGCCGGCAGGTATAATTGCAGCTGCAGAAGCGGCAAAGGCAGGGCATGCGGTCTTCCTGTACGAAAAAAATGAAAAGCTCGGTAAAAAACTCTTCATCACCGGAAAGGGTAGGTGCAACCTGACCAATGATGCGGATATGGACGAGTTTTTGAATAACATTCCTCGCAACCCCAAATTTTTATATAGCGCTCTTTATGGCTTTACCAACGCAGATGTTGTTACACTCATCAACAACGAAGGCGTTCCGACGAAGGTGGAGCGCGGCGGCAGGGTGTTTCCGGAGTCGGACCATTCAAGCGACGTAATCAAAGCGTTTGCCGCATATTTGAAGAAAAGCGGAGCAGTAGTTTTGCTCAATCGCGCAGTAACAGAAATCCGCCGCGATTCAGAACGTTTTACGGTAATTACAAAAGAAGATACACAAACGTATGATGCTCTGATACTCTCAACCGGCGGCGCAAGTTATCCTACAACAGGGTCTACCGGCGACGGATACGCATTTGCGAAAAACCTTGGGCACACAATCACTGAGATTCGGCCATCGCTTATACCGCTTGCTACAGAGGAAACTTGGCCTAAGGATCTTATGGGGCTTTCGCTTCGAAATGTAACGCTGCGTGCCTATAAGCGAGGCAAGCTTGTGTTTGAGGAACTCGGGGAGATGCTGTTTACGCATTTCGGCGTTTCGGGACCGCTTGTTTTGAGCGCGAGCAGCCATATGGCCGACGAGCCGCAGGGAGCAGAGCTTAAAATTGACCTCAAGCCCGGACTTAATGAAGAGGCGTTGGACAAGCGCGTTCTTCGGGATTTTGATAAGAACGGCAAAAAGCAATTTCAAAATGCACTCGGCGAACTGCTTCCCGCAAAACTCATCCCCGTTGCGGTTACTTTGAGCGGTATTGCACCGCATACAATCGTAAGCGACATAACGCGTGTGCAAAGGCTGAACTTCGTTAAACTTTTAAAGGGTCTTACGCTCCATGTGAAGGAAGCACTTCCTGTAGAATATGCCATCGTTACACGCGGAGGCGTTTCTGTTAAGGAAGTCAATGCCTCCACGCTTGAATCGAAGCTTGTGAAAAACCTCTATTTTGCCGGAGAGCTATTGGATGTGGATGCCTATACCGGCGGTTTTAATTTGCAAATCGCGTATTCTACAGGGGCATTGGCCGGGAGGAGCATACGATGAAAGATAGGATTAACATCGCTATTGACGGCCCTGCGGGCGCAGGGAAAAGCACCATTGCGCGCGCCGCAGCTAAAAGACTCGGAATACTATATCTCGATACGGGAGCGATGTACCGTGCCATGGCACTTAAAGCCATACGACTCGGACTCACACCGTCAAACCGTGATGAGGTGCTGCCCATTCTTAAAGACACCGAAATAAGCGCGAAAAACGTAGCGGGTACGCAGGTAACCTACCTTGACGGTGCAGATGTGTCGCAGCTGATTCGAACACAGGAGGTATCCAAGGGAGCAAGCGATATCGGCGTAATTCCCGAAGTGCGTGTAGAACTTGCGGAACTTCAAAAAAAGATTGCACAAGAAAACGATGTGGTTATGGACGGCCGCGATATCTGTACTTACATCATGCCGTATACGAAAAACAAGTTTTTTGTGACCGCTTCTGTGGAGGAGAGGGCGAGAAGAAGGCTTCTTGAGCTCAATGCAAAGGGTGAGTACCTCGATTATACACTTGAAAAGATGCGCCTTGAAATTGCTGCGCGCGACCATACTGACAGCACGCGGGAGTTTGCACCGCTTACGCAGTCGCCGGATGCGATGGTGATTGACACCACAAAAATGACCATAGACGCAGCTATAGAGACTCTGATGAATAATATCCGCCTGTGAGGAATTAAAAATGCTTTATTTTCTAGTAAAATATCTGCTCGGTCCGTTTGTGCTTTTGGCGCTTCGGCCGGTAGTACACGGGCGAAGAAACTTAATGGTGAGCGGTAAGGCGATTTTTGTGTGCAATCACCGGTCTATGCTTGACCCAGTGATGATTGCGCTCATCTCGCCCCGCGTCGTACATTTCATGGCCAAGAAGGAGCTTTTTTCGAACGCAATCGGTCGCTTTTTCTTCCGCGCATTGTTCGTTCTGCCTGTAAACCGTAAAAACGTTGATTTGCAGTCACTCAAGGAATCGTTGAAGGTGCTCAACAAAGGCAAGGTGTTCGGCATTTTCCCCGAGGGGAAACGTGCCGTTACCGATAATCTCGACGAGTTTGAGCGCGGCGCTGCATTTTTGGCCATCCGTTCCGGCGCACCGGTTATACCTATTTATATCCACCACAGCAGCTATAAAACGTATCGTCCCGTGATATTGGTAGGGAAGGCTATCGATATCAGCCATATTGTTGCGACCGCCAACAAATCAACCCTTATTGACGTCGTGACAGACGAAATCGCGGATGCGGTGGATGCACTTCGTGTCGAGTTGGAGGAAATGGATTGAAAATAGTCGTTGCAAACGATATAGGTTTTTGCTTCGGTGTAAGACGCGCTATTGAAGCTGCGCAGTCAGCTGCACAAAAAAACGGCAGTGTTAAAACGCTCGGTGAACTGATTCATAACGACTTTGTACTTGATGAGCTTCGCGTACAAGGAATCGTTTCCGTAACCGAGCCTGAAGCAGTTCAACAAGGCGAAACTATTGTTATTCGCTCGCACGGTGTCGGTGCCGATGTTTACAAACGCTGTGAAAACCGTAACGTTGTGGACGCGACCTGTCCGTTTGTGGAAAAGATACACGATATCGTAAAGGAATATTCAAAGCTTGGCTATAAAATTGCCATTGCCGGAAAGCCGGACCATCCGGAGGTAATCGGTATCAACGGCTGGTGCGACGGTGATGCGCTTTTTGTACAGTCTGTAGAGGATGTACAGGCGCTTGACGTTTACGATAAAGTATGCTTGGTAGCGCAGACGACATTCCCATATGAGTTATTTGACAAAATTGTACAAGTGTTAAAAAACACCGATGACATTAAGGTGTTTCACACAATTTGCCCTACGACTCTCAAGCGACAGACAGAGGCTCAAAACCTTAGTAAAATTTGTACAAAGATGGTCGTTGTAGGCGATAAGAACAGTTCCAATACTCGAAAACTCTACGAAGTATGTAAAAAATGGTGTAAAGACACGCAATCCGTATCAAATCATAATGAACTTTCACTTGAAAAAATCCAATCCGATGATATAATAGGTGTTGTCGCGGGCGCATCTACGCCGGACCGCATAATTAGGGAGGTTATTACTAGGATGAGCGAACTGGAAAAGACGATGGCTGAAGAAACCGAAGTAGAAAATAAGTTGGTCGAAACGGAAGCAGCGGAAGCCGTCGCACAACCCGCTGAGGCAAAGCCAGCCGCAGAAACGACCGAGCAAAAGGCAGATACTGCAGATAAGGCCGAGCATGACAATGCGGAGGCGAGCTTCGCCGAAGCGTTTGAAAAAACGCTTGTCCGCATCCGCAATGGCCAGATTTTGAAGGGCTCCGTCGTTCAGATTGTTGACGGGGAGGTTTGCGTCAACATCGGCTACAAATCCGACGGGTTTATTCCGCGCAACGAGTTTTCCTCCGATCCGGATGTGAACCCCGCTGAATTGCTCAAAGTGGGCGATGAAATTGAAGTGGAAGTCATCAAGGTCAATGATGGGGAAGGCAATGTGCTTCTTAGCCGCAAGAATGTGGAAAGCAAGCGTGTTTGGGACAACCTGTTGCAGGACGATGACATTCAAAATAAAGTATTTTCGGGCGTCGGCAAGGAAGTCGTTAAAGGCGGCCTGATTGCCAGCATCGATGGCGTTCGTGCTTTCGTGCCCGCATCGCAGCTTTCCACCAAATATGTGGAAAACATCGGCGATTACGTAGGCAAGGAGCTCAAACTCAAAGTTATTGAGGTCGATAAATCCCGTAAACGCATTGTCGCTTCTCACAAGGCCGTTCTCATGGCGGAAGCTGAGGAAGCTCGCAAAGAGAAGTGGGGCAAGCTTGAGGTCGGTGCGAAAGTTACCGGTATCGTGCGCAGGATTACCGATTTCGGCGCATTCGTAGATATCGGCGGCATCGATGGCCTTGTTCATGTAACCGATGTAGCATGGGGCAGGGTAAAGCACCCGTCCGATGTACTGAGCATCAACCAGGAGATCGAAGTTATTATCCGCGACGTGGATGTAGAAAAGCAGCGTGTTTCGTTGGGCTACAAACAGCTTCAGCCTAAGCCCTGGACGATGGCGGCTGAGAAATATCCAATCGGTTCCGTTGTGGAAGGTAAAGTCGTCCGCATCGTACCGTTTGGAGCTTTTGTGGCACTTGAGCCCACAATCGACGGCCTTATCCACATTTCGCAGGTAGGCGTGAAGCGCATCGTTAAGGTTGAAGATGAAATCAACGTAGGCGATGTTGTACGTTGTAAGGTGCTTGATGTCAACTCCGAAGCAAAGCGTATCAGCTTGAGCCGCAGGGATGTCATACTTGACGAGAACCCGGAAATCCTTGAAGAACTTGCCCGTGAAAAGGCTGAACAGGCCAAGGAAAGGGCAGAGCGAGCGCAGGCTGCCGAGAAGACGCAAGAAAAGCCGCAGGAAAAGCCTGCCCAACGTCCTGAGCGCCGCGAGCGCAGGGAAGCTCCCTCCGGTGAGCGCGCAGAACGTCGTCCGAGGCGTGAGGATTCCGACTATGAGCTGCCCCCTGTGCAGCAGTCCACTACCTCACTTGCGGACCTGTTCTCGAGCCTCAATTCCGAAGACACCGAGAACACCGAAAAATAAGGCGCTTATGTTACTTGAAAGGCATGGTCAATTGACCATGCCTTTTTTATGTAAGTCTGATTTGCATATTGGATGAAGCAAAATCATAGCAATTTCTATTACACTTTAAATTGATTTACGCTATATATGTATTCGTCACCATTTATCGTATTTCGTAATATGATATAGTACTCCATAAGAAAAGGAGGCTATTAAATGCCAAATAATTGCAATTGCCGTTGCCGTCAGAATTGGGAGCGGCAAACAGAACCCTGGGAATTCCAGGCTCAAGAACAAAGGCAGCTCCAGGCGCAGGCACAGGCACAGGAAGTTGAGCAGGATCAGGATCAGCGCCTCAGGACTGTGTTGAGGGATGTTGGCAACAGCAACGTTACTGTTACGGTTGACAACGAAAACATCCTTGTAGCAGTACTGGTGTTGGTTGACGCCCTGCTTGGTAACGGTGCCGATCTTAGCGCATTGCGCACCTATGTTGAACAGCGCCAGAACCAATAAATACATACTCCAAAAAGCGCTCGCGCGCCCGGTGGCTGGGCATTCAGCCGCCGGGCGCTATTTATTATAAAGCATATTACTAATATCTACAGTTTACAGGGATTGACAGACTGATAAGGACATATTAACATATAAACAAGTATTTATATGAACGGAGAGCCGTAATGGAAAACAAGAAGAACGAAAGGTTGTTATGTGACGGTAGGCACTTCGACAAAGAACACGAGGCGTGGCTTATAAAAGCTATACCCTGCGAGGACGACGCAATTGACGCAGCAGAGCTGTTTAGCCAGCTCAGCAGTTCCACGCGTATACGGCTTTTGAGCATGCTTGCGCTCGATGATCTTTGTGTATGCGAGCTTGCTGATGCACTCAAAATCAGCCAGCCTGCAGTTTCTCACCATCTCAGGCTTTTGCGCCAAAGTGGTGTGGTGCGCTTTAAAAGAGTGGGTAAACAGGCGATCTACTATATAAGCGAGGACAGGATGGGGATGCTCGCTCGTCATATTATCAACGACATATTTACGCTTCGCAGGAAAGAGGAAGAGTGATGGAAGAGAAATATCATAAAAATACCGAAGACTGCTGTTCAAAGGACGGCTGCAAGGCTTGTGTAATCGCTAGTGGAGAACATATCGATGCACATGAGAACGGCGATGATAAAAAAGAGCTATTTGTGATAGGCAGCGGTATCGTATTGTTGGCCGCAGGTCTTCTTATAAAGGGTTATGAAACATTGAGTTTTGTTTTGCTTCTGCTGGCCTATGCACTTTTAGGGGCAAAGATTATATATCAGGCAATCAAAAGCCTATTCGCGGGCAATTTTATGGATGAAAATATGCTCATGAGTATCGCCACGTTTGGCGCTCTTGCATTAGGCGATACAGCGGAGGCCGTGAGCGTGATGCTATTTTACCGAGTAGGTGAGTATTTACAGGAGCTTGCGGTGGACCGCTCCCGCCGCTCTATTAAAAAAGCAATTAACATGCGGTCTGATAAAGCGCTCGTTTTACGTGATTTTGAACTCGAAGTAGATCCGTCTGAGGTAGAAATCGGTGAACACATCCTCGTAAAACCAGGCGAACGTATACCGCTCGACGGCATAGTGGAGAGCGGCGAAAGCTATTTGGATTATTCGGCAATCACGGGTGAATCCGTTCCCGTCTTCATAGAAGCCGGAAGCGAGGCAATGAGCGGCGGAATAAACAAAAGCGGTGCACTTACGATAAAAGTAACAAAGGATTATGAGAAATCCACCGTATCGCGCATAATGGATGCCGTAGAGGACGCAGTAAAGAACAAGCCGCGATTGCAAAGCTTTATTACACGCTTTTCGCGTATATATACACCCATCGTGATCGCTTTAGCGATGCTGGTTGCGATTGTTCCGCCGTTATTTGGTCTCGGTGCGTTCCGCGATTGGATTTATAAAGCACTTTTGTTCCTTGTCATCTCCTGCCCATGCGCGCTTGTATTAAGCGTTCCGCTTACCTTTTTCGCGGGTCTGGCTAACGCATCATCTAAGGGTGTGCTGTTTAAAGGTGCGAACATTATAGAAATCGTAGCGAATGCAAAAGCTTTCGCGTTTGATAAAACCGGTACGCTTACAAAAGGCGTGTTCCGCGTGTCAAAGGTTGTACCTGCACACGGTCAAAACGAAAATGATGTACTCGCGTATGCCGCGGCACTCGAGCGCATGAGTACGCATCCCGTTGGGCGCGCGCTCGTCGAAGCCGACGAAAGACAATATAATGCCGAGCTTGTGACGGAGCTTGCTGGATACGGCATCAGCGGCAAGGTCAACGATAAGGCGGTACTCGCGGGAAACGCGAAGCTCATGGAACTCAATAAGATTACCATACCGGAGCACACGGAGGCGGGTACCGTGGTGTATGTTGCAATAGACGGCATTTATTTAGGTGCTGTGATTATCAGCGATGAGCTTAAGGAGAATGCAGCGCAAGCAGTAAGGCTTCTTAAGGAAAAAACGGGCTATGTGGCCATGCTCACGGGCGATAATAAAACCGCTGCGCGGGAGACCGCAATAGCTGTAGGCACAGATTATGTTTACGATTCACTATTGCCCGAGGATAAGCTTTTTGTAATGCGCAGCATCCGCGAGCAACACGGGACGACGATTTTTGTTGGTGACGGTATCAACGATGCTCCTGTTCTCGCGGGAGCGGATGCGGGTTGCACCATTGGGCTTAAAAGCACGGACGCCGCCGTGGAGGCCGCAGATCTAGTCCTCATGCGCGACGACCTATCCTTGCTGCCGTATACGGTGGACCTCTCAAGGCGTACCATGCGCGTCGCAAGGATAAACGTAATTCTTGCGCTTGCGATTAAATTGGCGGTTATGGTGCTTGGGCTTCTTGGTTACGCAGAAATGTGGATGGCTATCTTTGCCGATGTGGGTGCAGCGCTCCTATGTGTGCTGATTGCACTTACGCTGATGCCTAGAAGGAAGCAAAATTAAGGAACAAACAAATAGATAAAAACCGCCCGATGAGGCGGTTTTTAATATCAAAGTTATTTATTATTATAGGCAAGCAGCAAATCCACCATCATTCCATAGCTTTTCACGCCGTTTTCCTGGTTGTTGAATTTGAGATAATTGTCGTTTACTTGAGTGATGGCTTCCTCTACAGGGCCCTCGTAAGCGTCCCAGTATGTGTTATAGTCATTTAGGTCGCGTTTCATCCCATCGCTGTAGGAGGCGTAAAGGGATGCGTATGCATCATAATCCGCATCATACAGCTTGTTGGCGCAGTGGGTGAGCGCGAGCATAACCCCCGAATAGGCAATGGCGGGGTCATCCGAATGTATGCTGGAAAGATATGCCATGAAATTAGCTTCATCCTCGCGCGCAATACCCATATAATGCGCGGTTTCATGCGCAGCGCTCGAAAGTAAAAGCAGTGCAGGCTGATTTACGTTCACGTTTGGCTCGGCGGAAAAGGGGACATAAATGCCCGCAATGCCTGCATAAGAAAGTCCCTCAGAATAGAATACGCTTTTGGCGATGGTCGCCTTGGCGTTAAAAAAATGAATGTTGTTGTTTAGCTCTTCATATGCTGCGGGTATTTTTTGAAATTTACTCCGATACCCGCCGGGCAGGTAAAACACGCCTTTTTCGTTTTCGTCGACTTGCGCTCGAAGTATATCGGCACTTTCCGCCAAATCCTCACAAAGCGCATTTAGCTCCTCAATGGGACGTTCATGTACGTCTAGATTCATGGAGGAAGAAAGCGGGGGACGCGTATAATTAAAACCCCATGTAATATAAAACACATTGAGCAGTATGCCGGCGGTTAAGCACAGGGAAAGCAAAAAACTTACGAGCCGGACGGGACGTATTTTACGAAGTATGAGGCCTATCACGAGAACCAATAGGTATATAGAAATAAACGCAACAAGGGCGTAAATTAAAAATTCCGCAACGGAACTGTTTGTTTGCGAAGTAAGAAATGCGATTGCGCTGCTGATATTAGGATATATGCCGTTGCTGAAGTTCCGCTCAATCCATTCAGGATTCTTTATAGCAAGGTCGTTTAGGTAAAAACCCAACGGTATAAGAAGCAGCCATGGCAGCTTTTTAAGCTGCGTTCTCCATAAGCTGCGTGTCTGTTCGTTCGTTTTTCGCATGTATCCTCCGGGGCTTGTCCGTGCGCCAAGAATTTGCATTTGCTATTTATTATTATAGCATATATGAACGTATATTTCGTGTTTTAGTTGAAAACAAATCTCACAGTATATAGTTCAGCCGTTTGGCTGATAATTATCAAGGAGCTCCTTGACCCATAGGTAAGCAGGTGCTTCAATTACCGTAATGGCCTCTATCCCGCTTTCTGTCCCTGTTGGAAACATGTAAATAGTGGGACCGTTTCGAATACGGTTTTCGTATACCTGCGTGTAAAAAAGTGCAAACGGAAGATAACCATCGCGGTATACCAATAATGTAACCCTACCGCAATCCATCGGGAGTAATGCGTTGAGAGTGCTGTCCTTTTCGACACGAATACCTTTTAGAAGCGCTTTTCCGTTGGCATCTGTAACTGCCGTTATACCGCTTTCGGGTATGACGACGGATGTATTTTCAAGCGGGCGAAGCGTATATGCGTCCACCACGGTCACCTCTAAATGCCCATGCGGCTTTTGCAGGAGCAGGAACAATACTATTCCCGACGCACAGATAAGAAGCCCGGCGAGCACATAAAGCAAAACCTGTGACCGTTCGAGGGCGTGAAACTTTTTTTTCATGCTGCCACCCCTATAAAAAATAGTCCAAACACGCTGAATTCTGTGTTATACTAAATAGCTGTGAACGCGGGCGAAATGCCAATGCGCTCAAGAAAAAGAGGGAGACCCGGCATATACCGGTCCTTATAAATTTATAGCTCTCGGAGGACATTTATGAACCGTTACGAAAACAAAGCTTGGCGTGAGTCGATGCGCGTGCGCGTGGATTATAATAATATGATGTCTGATCTTATCGGGGAGCGCGGCTTACGCAAAGCGCAGCTTGAAGCGTCGGAAAGTGCGCTATCAAACGCCGCCGCAGCACTTGAGGAAAAGCGCTCTCAAATGAAATGGCGTGATTTGCCATACAACCAAACGCAGGTTATTCGCGATATCAAAGCTGCTGCCGAATATGTA
>JAEWZS010000182.1 GCA_023458355.1 Bacillota bacterium | reverse complement strand
ATCATGGACCCTTTTAGACCCTATGAGTTCCATCCCGATAGAATTGCCGTAGCAAAAGCAGCTGCGCAAGCCGCATATCTTAGCCCTATGCCGCATTATCATAAGGATGTCGGCGAACCGCACGCGATTGACTCGATTGTTTTTCATACTACAAATAACGCCAACACCTTTGTAAACATCGAAGAAACAATCACAAAAAAGCGTGAAGCGTTTTTTCTCAATGCAAGCCAATCGCAAGGCATAGAAGAGAGTATTGCGTTTTACATCGACTATCTTTCACGCGCGCATGAAAGTGTAAGTGGCTTCAAGCATTCCGAAGCGTTTTTCCAGCTACCGTCGCAGCTCATGTCGCTGCATTTTCAGGTTTGAACTCCGCTTATCCCATTTTCAGTGTATAGGAGGTTTTTTCATTGCTACCGTATCATGAGGACATTAATCAAGTACTGACGCAGCTCAACGTCGACCGCGAACAGGGTCTGAGCGGGGAAGAGGCACTAAAACGACTTGAAACACACGGTGAAAACAAGCTGACGGAAAAAAAGAAAGAAACGCTTCTTCAAAGATTCTTCAATCAATTTAAAGACGCGATGATCATCATCTTGCTCATAGCGGCTGCCATCTCCTTCGGTATCTCCCTGTATAACAGGGAGGAAGGCTTCGTGGAGCCTATATTGATTTTGCTGATTGTCGTTTTGAATGCTGCTTTAGGCGTAGCGCAGGAAAGCAAAGCTGAGAAAGCACTCGATGCACTAAAAAAGCTATCAGCCCCACATGCACGTGTTATTCGCGACGGAAAGGAGAGCGTAATCGACGCGGCACTTCTTGTCCCGGGCGATATCATCCACATCGAAGCAGGGGATTTCATCCCGGCCGATGCTCGCTTGTTTCAATCGGCCAGCCTTAGAAGCGAAGAATCTGCGCTTACGGGGGAATCGGTACCCTCTGAAAAGGATGCTGCGTTAAGTGTGGAGGAAAACGCACCGCTTGGTGACAGGCGCAACATGGTATATTCCGGTTGCAGCGTTGCTTACGGACGCGGGCGTGCTGTCGTAACCGCCACGGGCATGAATACGGAAATGGGCAAAATTGCCCATATGCTCGATGCTGAGGAAGAAGGGCAGACGCCGCTTCAGAAGAAGCTCGGCACGCTCGGCAAATATATGGGAATCGCAGCGTTGGGTATCTGCGCAGTCATTTTTATCGTAGGTTTACTTGATAACATGCCTGTTATGGAGATATTCATGATATCCGTATCGCTCGCGGTCGCTGCCATCCCTGAGGGAATGCCTGCTATCGTAACGATTGTGCTTGCAATCGGCGTTGAGCGTATGGTAAAGAGAAACGCAATCATACGAAAACTGCCCGCGGTAGAAACGCTCGGCAGCGCATCCGTGATTTGCTCCGATAAAACCGGCACGCTTACCCAAAACCGCATGACGCTCGTGCAGGCGTTCGACGCCAAGAGCGGCTTACGTGAGGAGATAAGCGATAACAATTCCGCTTCTATACGCGAACTGTTAAAATACGCTGCACTTTGCAGCGATGGCTATGTGGAAGAAGATAACGGTGACATTCGCCACATCGGTGATCCTACCGAAACCGCGCTCGCGCATGCCGCGCACAAAAACGGCATGACACGGCAGAAGCTTGGTGAAGAATATCCGCGCCTTGCTGAAATTCCTTTCGATTCCGACCGCAAGCTTATGACCACCGTAAACCGCATCGGCGGCAAAAATATGGTGATTGTGAAGGGTGCGTTTGACGTGCTTGCAGGAATTTGTATAAGCGGCGATGTCACTGCTGCAAAGGCTGCTGTGGAAAGCATGAGCTCTCAAGCACTTCGCGTGCTTGCTGTTGCCTACCGTGAAACGGAGAATTTCAGCCACACACCCACGCCACAAGAACTTGAACATTCTCTTACCCTTATGGGCATTGTCGGTATGATTGACCCACCTCGCCCCGAGGTGAAGGTTGCGGTGGATATATGCAAACGCGCCGGCATTCGCCCCGTGATGATCACGGGCGATCATGTAGCGACTGCGTGCGCGATTGCTGAAGATTTAGGTATTTTGAAAGAGGGCGACGAAGCGGTCAACGGCACGGAACTTGCATTAATGAGCGACGAAGAGCTTGCTTCACGCGTCGAAAACATCTCCGTATACGCCCGCGTTTCGCCTTCTGATAAAATACGAATCGTACGTGCATGGCAAAACGATGGCCAGGTAGTCGCCATGACGGGCGACGGTGTTAATGATGCACCCGCACTTAAGGCTGCAGATATAGGCTGTGCAATGGGCATCACAGGTACGGACGTTGCAAAAGGCGCTGCGGATATGACGCTTACAGACGACAACTTTGCGACCATTGTGGATGCGGTTCGCGAGGGCAGGAGCATTTATGACAACATCCGCAAGGCTATAGGATATCTCTTAGGGACCAATATCGGTGAGGTGCTCACGGTGTTCATCGCTATGCTGCTTTGGCGCACATCGCCGCTTCTATCAATGCAGCTTCTATGGATTAACCTCGTGACCGACAGTCTGCCTGCGATTGCACTCGGTATGGAACCCGTGGAAGCGGATGTAATGGATCGTATGCCTAAGGCAAAAAACGAAGGCATCTTTGCCGGTGGTCTTGGTATAAAGGTCATCGTGCAGGGTGTTATGTTCTGTGCGCTCACGCTTATCGGCTTCTGGCTCGGGCAAAATATGCTCGGAGGCAGCGTAGAGGAAGGTCGCACAATGGCATTTATCATTCTTGCCTTTACGCAGGTAATCCACTCGTTCAATATGCGTTCTACGCACTCTCTGTTTACGATCGGAGTCTTTACCAACAAGGCGCTTGTAAAAGCTGCAATCGTCTCAACACTTATGATCGCAGTGATCATTTTCATCGAGCCGATAGCCCGTCTGTTCGAGCTTATAATGATGCCTTGGTATATGTACCTGATCGCTGCCGGCCTTGCGTTCGTGCCCGTGCCTGTGATGGAGATCACCAAGCTGTTTTTACACCGCAAAAACTCTGAAAAGCAAAAGTGAACGCAAAGGTCATAGCGCCTGACGCGAGTAAGGCAAATAGAATATTAGTCATAAGCGATATCCACGGCAGTTTAGAGCTATTAAAGCGCTTGCTCAATAAAGTCGGGTTTTGTGAGAGAGATTTCCTTATACTGCTGGGTGATTACATCGAAAAGGGGCCGGAGAATCTCAAAACACTGCGCTATGTGATGGAGCTAAGTAAAAAGCCTAACGTATGCGCGCTTACCGGTAATTGCGACACCATCTGGGAAGACGTCCGCTATGAGCGCTATCATGAAAACTTATTGCGTTACATGCTTTGGCGTAAGGAGAGCATACTCAACGAAATGTGCCTAGAGCAGGGGATATTTATCCGCGACGGCATAGATAAGGCGAGCATGCAAGAAAGACTTTTAAGAGCTTATGATGCGGAGTTCACATGGTTATGTGAACTCCCGCATATTATAGAAACGCCTGCGTTGACACTCGTACATGCCGGCATAACCAATGAGGACCTTGCCGCGCAGGATGCGAACGAGTGTATGATATGTAAAGCTTTCATGGAAAACGCGCCGCATTTCTCAAAATACGTTATTGTCGGGCATTGGCCCACCGTCAACTATACCGCATACACAAACGGCCTTCTATCCCATATGCCCATCATCGATAATGAAAAGCGCGTTATTTCCATTGACGGCGGCAATGTCGTGAAGCGCGCGGGGCAGCTCAATTGTCTCATTTATGCTGACGGTGCATTTTCGTTCGCATTTGTTGATAACCTTCCAATCCGTACCGTGACTGCACCGCAAGCAGGTGGGGGAGAGCCTGTATCGGTTACATGGATGCATAACGAGATAGAACTCTTACATAGAGGTGAAGACGATAGCGCAGTCATTCTAAAGCACACGGGGCAAAAGGTACTGGTTCCGAACGAATACCTTTTTGAAAAGGACGGCACACATTTTTGCCGCGATTATACGAGCTATATCATGCCACTTAACGTTGGTGATACAGTATCCATCGTTGAAATGCATGGAAACCGTGCGCTTGTCAAACGTAACGGTGTTCTAGGCTGGGTAAATCAAGCTTTATTAACAGTTAATTAAAAATAGTTATCAATTGTTTGTGGTATAATTCCAATAGAAAACGGAAAACCGGAGGTTGATTTAAGAAATGAAACTCAAAAAAGTGCTGGCAGCAATTATGGCGGTCATTGTCAGCGTCGGCTTGTTTGCTCCCGCCGCATATGCACTCGAATCAGGTGACCAACGCGTTACCATAGGTGCAAACCTCGATGATGCGCAGCGCGCGCAAATCTATAAGGATTTCGGCATTGAGCGCGGCACAGTAACGGAAATCATCGTGACAAACGAGAACGAGCGCGAATACCTTGAAGGCCTCGTTCCCGATGGCAAAATCGGCAACGTCGCGCTTTCGTGCGTGTACATCACTATGCTGGAGGAAGAATCCGGCCTTGCCATTACTACCAACAATATCAATTGGTGTACGGCCGACATGTACAAAAATGCACTTACAACTGCGGGCATTTCGGATGCAAAGGTCATGATCAGCGCACCGTTCCCCGTTTCGGGCACGGCAGCTTTGACGGGTATCTACAAGGCTTATGAGGATATCACGGGCGAAACGCTCAGCGACCTTGCGAAGTCCGTAGGCGCTGAAGAATTGATTACTACCGGCCAATTGGCCGAGTACATCGGCAGCGAGGATGCCACTGAGATCATCAACCAACTAAAGGGCATACTTGACCAAACCCAGAACATGACCGACGACGAGGTGCGTGAAGAGATTCGCCGCATTGCGAAGGACTATAATGTTTCCATTACCGATGGACAGGTGGATCAGCTCTTAAAGCTTTGCCGTTCGCTTGAAAAACTCGACGTGAATGAGCTTAAGGATAAACTCCTCTCCCTTACGGAAACCGTACAAAAAGCCGGCAAGGTACAGGAGTCCATCAGTAATTTCACAGCGGGTGTTAAGGACTTCTTTGCCTCCATCGGCACTTTCTTCTCTAATCTGTTTGGCGGGAAGAAGTAAACAAGTCAACAGGATGCATATAAGGGTGTGCGATTTGCCGCACACCCTTATTTATATATTATATCGAACAAACGGTTGTGTTTTCTGCTGTATAGGAAGTATACTATAATAAAATGATTGCACATCCAAGGGGAAATTCATGAGGTTGACAAAAAAGCAAGCGGCTCGTTTTTTGCTATACAGGCAAGGACTTTTAGGAGAACCTATCTACAGCGGCAAAACCGGCGCATACGACTTTATCCGTGAAATCGGCGGCGTACAGTTTGACCCCGTGGATGCATGCGGCAAAAATGCCGAGCTCGTGTTGCATTCACGCGTGAAAGGCTTTCAAAAAAAGGACCTCGACGAGCTTTTATATGTGGACAGAGTACTTTTTGACTACTGGGATAAATGCATGTGCATTTTGCCCATCACCATATGGCCGTATCTAAAACGGATGAGGCTGTCCTGCATGCAGGGTTACTATTCGCGCCCTGAAGTAGCAGAAGGCTATGCTCCTGTCCTTGCTGCCATTCGTGAGCGCGGCGCACTGTGTTCATCGGATGTTGATATACCGCAAAGTGTTGATTGGCCTTGGGGTGTAACAGCGCTCTCGCGGGCCGCCATGGAATCACTGTTTTACCGCGGTGAACTCATTATTCACCACAAAAAGGGCATCCGTAAGTATTATGACCTTACAGAAAACCATCTTACCCCGAATTTACTCAGTGCAGACGATCCTAACCAAACGTTACAAGATTATCATGCATGGTATATCAAGCGCAGAATCGGTGCAGTCGGACTATTATGGAATAAACCTTCCGATGCGTTTTTAGGCATTCGTGAAATGGACGCGCAAAAGCGTAGCAGCGCTTTCCAGACGCTAGAGGCGGCGGGGGAGATCCTTACCGTCGAAGTAGAGGATATTCCCAACATTTTATATATGCGAAAAGAAGAACTCAATTCTCTTGATGCCGCTCTATGTGAAGCGCAATACAAGGAGCGAATGGAGTTTATTGCGCCGCTTGACAGCCTGCTTTGGGATAGAAAACTCATAGAGGCTATTTTCGGCTTCGATTACTGCTGGGAGATTTACACACCCGAAGCAAAGCGCAAATTCGGTTATTATGTGCTTCCGCTTCTATTCGGTGAGGATTTTATCGGTCGTGTAGAAGCCGTCAACGACCGCAAGAACAAGCGTTTACTCGTTAAAAATGTCTGGCTTGAAAAGGGCAAAAAACTTCCCAAACGCTCGTTCCGTACGTATATCACAAATTTTGCTGCTTGGAACAACTGCGAGGAAATCGTGTATGAACCTGGAAGCGGTATAAAATAACATGCAAAAGGGCTGCGCAGCAGCCCTTTTAAACTTTACTTTTAACTTTTTTCACCTGTCAGCAGCAGTTCAACACGTTCACCGACCTGTGAAAAAGGACAGGATATGCGCTCCAAAACGGGGTGATGATAAAACACGCAGGTATCCTTGCCATATAGAAATTCCTTACCGGTCTCCGACCAGATGATGATGCGCTTATTGGACCTAGAGGCGATGGCAAGTCCCAGCTCCGTATGTGTGCCGCAACCGCCGGGTAATAGTATAACTACCAGTTCCGCATCGCAAACGGCACGAACTTCGTTAAGAGATACCGAAGTCAGCACTTCTTCGCCGCTTTCGCGTACATCCCCATGCGTTGTCCAATCATAGGTGACCAGATGGCCGAGTTTTGATAGATGGTCAATCAATTTTTTTGCAAGCTCTTTGTTTTCAAGTCCGCTTGCCACATAAAATCTCATACGGTTTCACCTCTGAATGCAGGGCCGGGATCACCTTCGCGCCAATGCTTTCTGCAAAGTCCCACATATTTATCACTAGCGCCCAGAACAACCTGTTCTCCAACCTTCGTAATGCCGCCCTTGCCATCAAGCCGTGCATTGCAGATAGCCTTCTTACCGCACCAGCATATGGTCTTT
>JAEWZS010000181.1 GCA_023458355.1 Bacillota bacterium | reverse complement strand
TATCCAACCCGCTTCTACAGGTGCCCTGGAGGATGCGATATCACCCTGTAGTTCGTCGGCGAGCTTCCTAAGTCCTTCAAAGCCCTTCGGACCGCCTATTCCGCGTCCGCCGCTGACAAGGCACTTCGCCTTGGTGATATCCGCCTTCTCCTTAAGGTCCGTAATCACATCAAGGAGTTCAACGGCAAAGTCACTGCTATCAAATATAACATCAAAGCTTCGTATACAGCCTGTACGAGAAGTATCACACTCAAGCGGCTGCATCACACCAGGGCGCACCGTAGCCATTTGTGGTCTATGCCGTTTACAGTTGATAACCGCCATAAGGTTGCCGCCAAACGCCGGGCGGGTCATCATAAGCAGTCCGTTTTCGGGATTGATGCACAACCCTGTGCAGTCCGCGGTCAGACCGGTCTTAACTCTCGCTGAGGTACGAGGCGCAAGGTCCCGTCCAATGGAGGTTGCACCAAATAGCATAATCTCGGGGTCGTCCGCGCGTATTATCTGCTCTAATGCCCGTGTATATGGAAGAGAGGCGTATTCTATCAGCCTGTCATCCGCCACTGCCACCACCTCGTCCGCACCGAAGTATATAAGCTCCTGCGCTTTCTCGATAATGTTTTTACCACCGATAAGTACCGCCACCACCTTTTGCTTGAGGTCAAAGGCAAGGGAAAATGCTTCCCCAAGCAACTCGTAACCTATGCTTTGGACGTTACCATCTCTTTGTTCGATTATTACATATACATTCTTACTCATAGACGGTATCTCCTTAAATAATGTGGCTCTCGTGCAGCCTTGCCATGATGGCATCAACAGCCTCGTCAGCGCTCAGTCCGCACAGCAGCATACCCTGACCGCGGGGTTCTTTGGTGTAAGAA
Organism: Bacillota bacterium; assembly: GCA_023458355.1. Lineage (GTDB taxonomy): Bacteria > Bacillota > Clostridia > Christensenellales > CAG-138 > UBA7707. The sequence goes on along the minus strand of JAEWZS010000181.1, from coordinate 21,287 downwards.
CATACAACATTGGTGGGAGAACCTTTAAGTCCAACAGATTCAAGCGCAAGTTCATTTTCTAATGTGTCGAACCCAATTTTGGTTATTGTCTTTTTCCATGCGTCCACAACGCCCGGTACCGTCATATAACGGGGTTTACAGGCTTGTGACAGCGTTGTGATCAGGCAGGGTGTTTTTACGCGCAAGCGGTGTACCCTGTCCTCATAACGCCGGTTGACAACAAGCGTTCCCGCATCTTCAAAGTCAACCTTTTCGACATAGCTCACATGAGGTACCTTAAGATGTTCGGCAATCTGTGGGCCAACCTGTGCCGTGTCACCATCTATTGCTTGACGGCCGGTGATGATAAGGTCGTAACCTATGAGGCGTAGCGCTGCGGCAAGCGCAGTGGAGGTAGCAAGCGTATCCGAACCGCCAAATTCCCTTCCGCACAATAGGTAAGCGTCGTCACACCCCATGGCAAGTGCCTCCAGCAGCGCTGTTTCAGCCTGTGGCGGGCCCATGCTCAGAACGGACACCGTGCAATCCTCAACTGTGGATTTAAGCGTTAATGCAACCTCAATACCCGCCTTGTCATCGGGGTTAACGATAACCGGTATCCCCGTTCGGATAAGCGTATTGGTCAGAGGATCAATCTTTACCTCGCTCGTGTCCGGAACTTGTTTTATGCAAACAACGATCTTCATTCTGTTTCACCTCAGCGCACTCTTATGGAATTAGAGATAACCATCTTCATAACCTCGGATGTGCCCTCGTATATTTCGGTTATCTTGGCATCGCGCATCATACGCTCAACCGGGTATTCACGGCAGTAGCCGTAGCCGCCGAAAAGCTGCACACAACCGCGGGTAACGTCGTTTGCCACCTCTGATGCGAAAAGTTTACACATGGCGGCAGAGGAACCATAGTCGCGGTGAGCGTCCTTATCCATCGCGGCACGCCACACCAAAAGCCTTGCGGCATCTATTTTGGTCTGCATTTCGGCAAGCTTGAACTTAGAATTCTGGAACGAGCTTATCGGCTTGCCAAACTGCTTGCGCTCCTTAACATATTCAATGGCAGCGTTCAGTGCACCCTGCGCAATGCCAACAGCTTGTGCGCCGATACCTATACGGCCGCCGTCAAGCGCTTTCATGGCAATCTCAAAGCCCATGCCCTCTTTCTTTAAAAGGTTAGAGGCCGGTATATATACATTCTGGAATGCCACTTCACAGTTGGATGCAGCGCGAATGCCCATACGTGGAATGTTTGCACTTACATAAACACCTTTAGATTTGGCATCAAGTATAAATGCGGATATACCATCCGTACCCATCGCTTTGTCGGTATAAGCAAACACTAACATGGTGTCCGCAAAACCGGAGTTGGTCGTAAATACCTTAGAGCCATTGAGAATATATCCATCGCCCTCACGCCGCGCGAACGACTGAATTCCGGACGCATCCGAACCCGCGTTGGGTTCAGTCAGACAAAAACAACCGATCTTACGACCATCCAGCAACGGGCGCAGGAATTCCTGTTTCTGTGTTTCACTTCCATATTCATAGATGCTCGAGCATATAAGCGATGTATGTACGGATATGGTTATACCTGTACTCGCATCGGCCTTGGATATTTCCTCCATGCAAAGTGCGTATGCCAGCGTGTCCGCACCGGCTCCGCCGTATTCGCGGGGATACGGTATGCTGAAGAAGCCCAGCGCTTGCATTTTTTGGACGAGTTCCATGGACATGGCCTCGGCTTCGTCCATATCGTGCGCAAGCGGCTTTACTTCTTCCTCGGCGAATTTTTTGTATAGGTTCTTAAGAAGTTCGTGCGATGGTGACAACGTAAAGTCCATAATACATCCTCCCCAGTGTTGCTCAGGTGATTATAAGTATAACGCGGTTATATTTTGCATGCAAGATATTTCTATACAAAATATTTGCGTGCGAAATATCTTGACTATCTTGCTTGCCGGCTCTAAAATGGATTTAGGAAGAGCGTTAACAACGCGAGTGAGGTAAATGATGGAACTCAACGAGTGCATTAACTTTTTGCTTACCGCCGTGCAGAATGCGGTACACACACGTTTTAAAACGAGTCTGCAGCCCTATGATGTTACCCCGGCGCAATACATGGTGATGTATTTTTTATGCAGAGAAGGAAATCTTTCCCCCTCCGTTCTGGCACAGTTTTGCAGGTTGGATACTTCCACAATGACAGGTATACTCACCCGCATGGAAAAGAAGGGGCTTATCGAGCGGCGGCATTCGGAGAATGACAGACGCAGCGTGGATATCTGCATCACAAGCGAAGGAGCGGCCATATTACCGGACATTCTTACAGCAATCAACAATTGCAATGCGGAAACGCTTGTCAGCCTTCTTCCGGAAGAACAGCGATTGCTTAGGAGTTATCTTTCCAGGATCATGGACTCGCTTGAATAGCATCGATGTCGTTCCCCTTTACAGAGTAGTGCTTGCGAACAAAGCAAACTATTGGGGTCAAACAATTCAAATATAACGGAGGGTATGAGTATGGTCGGGAAGTATGTACAGTCGGGATTTTCTTTAGTGATTGACGCGAATGTAGAACTTGCGGAGACTCCTATATGGGATGCGCGCATTAACAAATGGTACTGGACAGATTTATTCTCGGGTGATGTACACCGTTTTGACCCTGTGACCGGCAGCGACGAACTGTTTAAGACCGATCAACTGATAGGCTCCGCCATTCCGACAAACGATGTGGATATACTCATGGTGTCGCTCCAAAGCGGGCTTCATTTGCTGGACCTCTCTACCGGAAAGCTTGCCTTTATAATAGATCCCGAAAACGGCAACCCGAACAACCGTTATAACGATACTCGCGTGGATGCTCGTGGCCGTGTGTTTATGAGTTCGGTATCCAAGCTTTACGGCACCGATGATTATTCACCTGATATGCTGGGCGGCTTTTACATGGTAGATACCGACAAGAGCGTAACGTGTATAGAGCAAGGCATTAATCAGTTTAACGCGATTGTCTGGAACAGCGACTCTACCCGCATGCTCGTAGTGGACACGTATAACCAAACGCTGCTATGCTACGATTACGATATTAACAAGGGGCCAATAGGACCCGGCAAGGTAGTAATTCGCTTCGGTGCGCTTGGGATGCCTGACGGTATCAACATAGACGTTGAGGATAACATCTATGTTTGCCACTGGACCGGCCGCATATCCGTATGGGATAAGGAATTCAATCACGTTGACACAATAAAATATCCCGTGGAGTTCGCCTGTTGTGGAGGTTTCGGCGGTACGGACATGAAGGATTTCTTTATAGCATCGTCAAAGTACAAATACACAAAAGAAGATTTAAATAAGAACCCCGGTGCCGGCGGCATATTTTCTGTACGCTCCGAGATTGCCGGTATGCCGGACCATTTTTACAAAATATAGCCCTACCGTATAAAGTAGCTCCGGCTGGTGAGATCCCTCTGCGTCCGACAACGCAGAGGGATATTTTACATTTTATCAATGCTTCTTCGGAAGGTGCATACACCTTTTGAATGCATCCGCACAGGCTTCCATAAACGCTTCAGAGAATGTCGGATGCGGGTGTACGATCTCGGCAACCATATCGGCGGGCACTTCGCTTGCAATAAGCGCAGTCGCTTCCGATATCATCTCCGCTGCGATCGAACCGACAATATGCACGCCAACCAGCTCGCCGTAACGCTTATCCACAACCACTTTCACAAAGCCCTCGGTACTGCCGCATGCAATCGCACGCCCATTTGCCGAGAACGGAAATTTACCCGTTGCAACATTGTTTTCACCAAGGCGGAGTTTTGCCTCAGCCTCGGTAAGTCCCACACCCGATGCCTCCGGCATTGTGTATATGCAGCCCGGAATTGCGTCGAGCTTGCAGGTCTCGCTACAGCCCATGGCATTAGCGGCAGCAACTTCACCCATTTTGAAGGCTGCGTGCGCAAGCATGAAACGCCCGTTAATATCTCCTGCGGCATAAATATTGGAGATATTTGTGCGCATATAATCATCCACAACGACTTTCCCGCGTTCGAGCTTGATTTCATCCTTCAATGCACCCAGACATTCAACATCTGCAGCACGCCCTATAGAAAGCAGCAGCTTGTCGCCGGTTACTGATTTGTCTTCGCCGAAAAATACAGTGATTCGTCCGTCCGTCTCGTCCGCTATCCGCTCTACTTTTTGTCCGGTAAACACGGTAATGCCGGATTTTTTCAACTGTTTGAGCATTGCATCGGAGACATCTTCGTCCATGTTGAAAACCAATCTGTCTAACGCCTCGATTATTGTCACTTTGCTGCCGAAGCCGTTGAATGCCGCAGCCATCTCACAGCCAATCACCCCTCCGCCGATAATGGTAAGTGCTTGCGGCACCTCTGTTAGTTTGAGAATATCGTCGCTCAGAAGCACGTTTTTGCTCTCTATACCGGGTATGGGTATTACCGAAGCTTTAGAACCCCCGCACAGTATGGTGCTTGAAGCTTCATACTGATTATAACCGCAGGCAATAGAGGTGCGAGAAAGCATGGTTGCCGTTCCGTATACCACGGTAACACCGTTGGATTTGAGAAGTGCGCCTACGCCGGACGTAAGCTGACGGACCACCTTGTCTTTATACGTGACCGTCATTTGCATATCCACACGAACAGTAGGATCGTTTATAATACCCCTGCTCCACGCATTGCGGATGACATCCATTTCCTCGGCAGTTTTAAGATAGGTTTTTGTAGGTATGCATCCGCGGTTAAGGCAAGTACCGCCTAGAACGTCCTTTTCAAAAAGTATTACACAGCCTCCTAGCTGCGCTGCTCTTATTGCGGCAATGTAACCTGCAGGACCTCCGCCTATCACTGCAACATCAAATTTCTTATGAGTCATATAAGAAGCAACTCCTCCGGATTTTCAAGCAGATCGCGCACGCGCAGTTCGAATTTGGCTGCGGTAACACCGTTCATAATGCGGTGATCGTAGGTGATAAGCAGTTTGCATACCTTTCGGGAAACAACTCTTCCATCCGGCGCTAACCGCAGCATATCAGAAAAACTGCCTATGCCGAGAATACCCGATTGCGGTTGGTTGATAATCGGGGTAAAGTCCCATACGTCATACATTCCCATGTTGGATACGGTATAGGTTCCTCCTGCATATTCGCTGGGTTTCAGCCTGTTGTCGCGCGCACGCAGGGCAAGGTCCTTTGCCTTTTCGGACAGCTCAATAAGCGACATGCGATCTGCATTATGCAGCACGGGGACAAGCAGTCCTTCGCCATCGTTCATGCTCACCGCAAAGCCAATATTCGCCTCGCTGTATACTACATACTCGTTGCCATATATGCTTGTGCGTGCTAACGGATGCTCCTTCACTGCAATTGCAGTGGCTTTGAGCACGAAGTCGTTAACAGATATTTTTTGCTCATGGCGAGCGTTGATCTTTGCGCGTATGGCAAGAAGATCGGTCATGTCTACAATAAGAGATTGGGTCACGCAGGGTATTTCAAAGTGGCTTTGAGACATGCGCTCAGCTACAACTCGGTTCATGGCGTTCAGCGGCCTGCGGCTTTCTATGGTAAGCTGTCCACCATCCTCAATGGGCAATGCGGACGCTGCCTGAGTGGGCGCTGCAGCTAAAAGCACATCCGCCTTGGTCACTCTGCCACCAAAGCCCGTTCCCTGAACCGACGAGACTTCAATGTTACTATCATCTGCTATTCGTTGTGCAAGCGGGGTCGCTGCGGGGTGTCTTGCGAAATCAAGTACGTCCTTGCCCAACACTTCCCCGTGCTTTCCGGTAGGAGCAACGGAAGATATTTCCACGCCGAATTCCCTTGCATATCGGCGCGCGCCGGGAGTAGCGCGCACACCTTCCGCGTTTTGAACCGAAGCGAAAGCCGCGGGGGTGGCAGTTTCGGTTGCAACTGCCGCTTGTATGAAATCTGCGGGCGCGGTATCCGTTGCGCCGGGAGCCGCCGGAGGAACTTCATCCTTAGTGCCGATGTAACCCATGATCCCTAACACAGGTATTACATCACCTTCTTGGGAATATGTAGCCAATAGGATTCCGCTTGCAGGCGCTTCTGCCTCCATGGTTATTTTGTCGGTCTCAATTTCCATGATGGGTTCATTCATTTCTACCGAATCACCGATGTTTTTAAGCCAGCGAACGAGGACGCCCTCTTTCATATCCATGCCTGCTTTAGGCATATAAATCTCAGTCATTTGCAGCCTCCTTATACCAGGTCCTTGACTTGAGCGACAATCTTTTGCGCTGTGGGAAATGTCTCTTTTTCAAGGATTGGGTTGAAGGGTATCGGTGTACTTTTAGCACCAAGGCGGCGTATAGGTGCTTCCAGATGGTAGAACGCCTCGCTGTCGGCTATCTGCCCGGCTATCTCGCCGCCGAAGCCCGCAAACTGCACTGCTTCATGCACGATTAAAACATGCTTTGTCTTTATGACGGAGTTTATGATTGTCTTCGTATCAAGCGGCAGCAGGGTGCGGATATCTACGATTTCCACTTCAATACCGTCCTTTTTAAGCTCATCCGCAGCCTCAAGGCACACCTGCACCATGCGGCCGTAGGTTACAATCGTGCAGTCTTTCCCTTCGCGCTTAATATCGGCTACACCAAATTCAATGGTATACTCCTCTTCGGGTACCAAACCCTTTGTCTTATAGAGTTTCTTTTGTTCAAGGAACATTACAGGGTTATCGTCGCGAATGGCAGTTTTTAGAAGCCCCTTTGCATCGTAAGGTGTGGAAGGGACGACAACTTTGAGCCCGGGAAAATGCGCAAGAAGCGTTTCCAGGCTCTGTGAATGCTGCGCTGCCGCGCCTGTTCCCGCGCCTGATGCAGTGCGCATTACCATAGGTACTTTCACACGTCCGCCGAACATAAAGCGCATTTTGGCAGCTTCATTGACGAGCTCGTCAAAGCAAACACAAATAAAATCAGAAAACATAAGTTCAACAACGGGTCTGAGGCCTGTCATAGCTGCACCTACAGCAGCACCAACAAATGCCTGCTCCGCAATAGGGGTATCCATTATGCGTTCGGGTCCGAATTCCCCTATCATCCCGCGGGATACGCCAAATGCACCGCAATATACGCCGATATCTTCCCCCATCATAAATACGGTCTCATCACGGCGCATCTCTTCACTGATTGCGTCGTTTATCGCTTGCGAATACGTTATTTCTTTCATTTTATTCTCTGCCATTTCTTGTTCACTCCTCACGCATAAACGTCTTCATAGACATCTTCCACATTAGGTTCAGGGGAAGCTTTGGCGAACGCCTCGGCTTCGTCTATACGGGCGAGGGCTTCAGCGCTGACTTTATCAAGCGCTTCAGCACGAAATCTGCCGGTACCAAGAAGATACTCCCTGAATTGCTTGATGGGGCATTTCTCCTTCCAGTACGCGATTTCTTCCTTAGTGCGGTAAAGGTTGCCGTCGCTCTTGGAATGGCCGGATATGCGGTATGTATTTTCTACGATAAGCATGGGACCATTGCCGGCTATGATATGTTCCCTTGCATCCCTCACGGCTTCATATACCTCGAGCACATTGTTTCCGTCAACGGTTTTTGAGGGGATGCCAAATGGATAGGCACGCTTGCTGATGTCAGTATCCTTCATGACTTTTGATATGTGGGTTGACATGCCGTAGGTGTTGTTGGTGCAGATGAAAAGCACGGGCAGGTTCCATACCGCTGCAAGGTTGAACGATTCGAACACGGCACCTTCATTGCTGGAGCCGTCACCGAAGAACACTACCGCAATTCGGTTTTGCTCATTTTTCTTTTTAATAGAAACACCTGCACCGCATGCCATGGTAGCGCTGGTTCCCAACACACCGTCTGCTCCGAAATAGTGAATATGCGGATCCGCAATATGCATGGAACCTCCACGACCTTTACAGACGCCGTTCGCCTTTGCAAGTATCTCACACATCATGAAGTTTACATCGATACCCTTACACAACGCCTGCGCATGGCCGCGATGCGTGCCGAACACGTAATCCTGCGGCTCAAAGGCAGCAATGGAGCCTGCCGCGGTAGCTTCCTCACCAATGCCAAGGTGCGTTGTGCCATGTACGAGCCCTTGCGAAAACAGCCACTGCACGCGTTCCTCGAAATATCTACCGAGATACATATTCGAGAGCAGGTCGATAAGCTGCTGATCCGATAAAAGCAACTCATTGTTCATAACGAAAAACCTCCTTATTGAAAGCACTTTATAACGCAATAAAATGTACCAGATATGAATTAAGAACCTTACTTTAACAAGGATAATGCCATTTGTGACAATTGTCAATGCATTTGTTTATCGTCGCTGATATTTCTCGGATCATAGGCCCTTTATAGGCTGCGCATTTAAAGCATCTGGCACTTGACAGGATGTCTGTCGATTGATAGATTATGAATATAAGGATGGTCAGCGAAAAAATATAACCACATCCAAATTGTTTATGCACGAGGGTTAGTATGGAACAGATACGGGATATCCAAAAATTGGTTCAAATATCCAAAATGTATTATATGGACGGCATGACCCAGGAAAGCATTGCCAAGGAAGCAGGGATATCTCGCTCTGCGGTGTCTCAGCTGCTGACCGAAGCAAAAAACGCAGGACTCGTACAAATTACCATAAAGGATCCTTTCGTAAATAACGAGGAGCTTTCTAAGGAGTTCGTGCAGCGTTTTGGCCTTCGCAATTGCATCGTGGTGCCTACAGGCGTTAAAAAGCACGGCATGCTCCTGCGTATCGTGGTAGCGATGACCACACGCTTCATGCAGGACCTAATGACAAGTCATTCCTCGTTCGGCTTGGCATGGGGTTCTGCCTGTTACGAATTTATGCAGGCGTTTCCGGACGATACCGACCTATGCGATATCACCGTAGTTCCGCTTATCGGCGGCTCACCCCTTGTCAATCAGGAATTTCAGATAAACGAATGTGTTCGTCGGTTCGCCGAGAAGGTGAACGGAACTCCACTCTTTATGTATTCGCCGGGAATCGTGGAATCTTTAAAAGATAAAAAACGATTCCTTGAAAGCTCTTATATGCAGGCCATCCTTGAGCAATGGAAGCATTTAGACTGCGCGGTGATAGGCATCGGCCGCTATTCGGAGCCCTATGATGGTTATCAATTCAACTCGGAAGCTTTGCTCAGCCGCATACTCAAACATCCGGATTGTACCGTGGGTGATTTATGCGCCCGTTATTTCAACATCCGCGGCGAGATACTTAAATGCACCCACAACGATAAACTCATCGGTATTGACGAGGAAGGGCTTCGCAACGTAAAGTCCGTTGTAGCCATTGCAGTAGGCGACTCTAAGGTAATGCCGATTATCGGTGCGCTCAACAGCGGATTACTGAACTACCTGGCAACCGATGAACATACGGCAAATCAGGTGCTCAGTTTGCTTGACAGCGGAAAGCTCGATAAAGTGTTGTGACATTTGTCTCATATGTTGATTTCTTAAAGGATATTTATTAGCTGCCGTAGAAATACGGCAGTGCTTTTTTATGCAAACCCCTGCATTTATCGGCTAATTACTGCACTTAATGCCGTTATTTGTAAAATATAATAAAATAATTCACTATCTTTTAAACTCCCGTTGACAAAGCAATTTATTTATGTTAACTTACCTGCAGAACACTCAAACATTTGAATTGACAATCGTCAGACCGTTTATAAACCAATCGCAAATTAGCACGACACAAGCCCTGCCTCTAGAATTGGATTACCATTTCCTCTTGCTTTCTGTGAGTGGAAGATAATAAAGCCATAAAAAATAGGAGGACATACGCAATGATGAGGAAAATCATGCCCGTACTGCTTGCCGTCGTACTCGTGTTGGCCATGGTTGGGGGCTGCGTACAGCCTGCAGCCAATCAACCCGACCCCGCCAAGCCGGATGCAAACGCACCCACAGCTACCGAACCTGCTGCAAGCGCTCCCGAAGCGAGTAAACCGCTGAAAATCGCCTACTTCGTATCTGATCTGAGCAACGTTTTCCACCAGGCGCAGTATGATGCAGCCAAAAAGTATGCTGCAGAAAAATACGGTGCTGAAGTTATCGTGTTTGACGGTCAGGGAGATGGAACCATTATGACGCAGAACATCGATCAGATCCTTGCTCAGGGTATGGATATGGCTACCCTGCATGTATGGGATGATGAAGCTGCTATCCCCGGCATTAAAGAATGCCTCGAAAACGGCGTTGTCATGGCATCCTTCTTTGGCCCCTTCATCGGAACAGGTATTCCATGCGTGCGTAGTGATGAAGCCGGTGTTTCCTACCAGATGGGCGTTGAAATGGCCACCGCATGGGTAGCCGCTCATCCCGATAAGCCCGTCGTTATGGTTCAGCTCGGCTGGCCCAACCATACCGAGGTTAAGTCCGGTCGTACCGATCCATTTGTAGAGGGCGTGCTTTCTGTGGCTCCCAATGCGACTAACCTTGGCTGCCTTGATGCCGGCGCAGGTGCAGATGCCGCGAAGCAGATTATGGCTGACTTGCTCGTTACGAACCCCGAAGTCAACCTAATCTACTCCGAAGCCTCCAACCTTACCGTTGGAACCATGAACGCGCTTCGCGATGCCGGCCGCGGTGTATGCAATGCCGATGGTTCCCCCATCACCGAACTTGTATGCAGCGTTGATTTTGATGAAGTTGAAATGGGTGAAGTTTATGAGCCCACATCCTCTTTGAAGTGCTCCATGGGTCTTCCTCCCATTGAAACCGCTCAGGCACGTATCGATAATCTGTTCGCCATCTACAACGGTGAGATGGAACAGGTTGGAACTACTGAAGTTGAGACTTTTGCAAAGGCTTACTGCATCTCCTTCTGGTCTATGGAGCGCTCTGCTGCAGTCTCCTGGCTCAACGAGCAGTTCGGCACCAACATACAATAACGATTGAACGAAACGACAAAACAACCTATAGCATGATTACCGAGAGGGAAAATGCTTCCCTCTCGGTAGCTTTTTCGGTATATAGTTGAGCATTGGGGATAAATGTATGAGCGATAACGTATTGGAAATCAAAAGCCTTGTCAAGGATTATCCCGGGGTCAGAGCCATCAACAATGTAAGTTTCAACATTAAGCGTAACACTGTCCATTGTTTGGTCGGCGAAAACGGAGCCGGTAAATCCACGTTAATCAAAATACTGACCGGCGCGGTTCCGAGGACCGGCGGGGTTGTGCTTCTTAATGGCGAAGAGTACTGCGTTACAAACCCAAAAGCAGCACGAGCTAAGGGTATCAGCACACTTTTTCAGGAACTCAACGTGGTCAACCAGCTTACTGTAGAGGAGAACCTCACCCTAGGCATAGAGGATACAACTTTAGGTTTTTTGAACAAAACAGAAAAAAGCAAAAAAATCATCGAAACGCTCCATAGTCTGGAACCATCCATAAATCCAAAACAAAAAGTATCTACGCTCAGTGTTGCTAAAAAGCAGATTATTGAGATCGCAAAGGCGGTCGCAAGCGACTCCGATATCATCATCATGGATGAGCCTACCGCCGCTCTTTCCGAGGCGGAAATACACAAGCTCTTCGAAATCGTAAAAAGCTTAAGAGAAAAGAATGTTACAGTAATATATATTTCTCACAGACTGGATGAGATCTTCACTTTGGGCGATTATATTACTGTTATGCGAGATGGATGCCATATAGAAACAAAAGCGGTCAACGAAATTGCTGACCGCGCAGAGCTCATAAAGCTCATGATAGGTAAAACAGTATACGAATCCTATATGCCGCCGGAACAGCCGCCCACAGAACCCATACTCCAGGTCGATCAAATCTCCAATCACAAGCTGAGGGATATTTCCTTCGAAGTTAAAAAAGGTGAAATCGTAGGTTTTTACGGGCTGATTGGTGCGGGGAAAACAGAAATTGCGCAAGCTATCTACGGCATCGATCCGTTTTGCGGAGAGATAAGGTTTAAGGGTAAAAAGCTTGTGCCTACGCCCTCCAAGTCAATCAAACAGGGTATAGCATTGGTGCCGGAGGAGCGCCGCTCGCAAGGGCTTTTCACAATGCTCACCATCCGTTCCAATGTACCCGTAATGAGCATGGAAAAAATCTCCAAATTCGGCTTTATCAGCTCTGTACTCGAACGCAACTACACAAGACAATATATAGACCAACTCAGCATCGCCACGCACTCGATGGAAAAAGAGGTGTCCAAACTCTCGGGCGGAAACCAGCAGAAGGTTGTCTTCTCAAAGAGTTTGTTTGCTGATGCTGACCTTTTGATGCTCGACGAACCGACGCGCGGCATAGACGTCGGTGCCAAAAGCGAGATATATAACATCATACGCGAGCTTAGGAAAAACGGTAAATCTGTGATGATATTCTCCTCCGAATTAACAGAGATCGTCAATTTATGCGACAGAATCTATCTGTTGTATGATGGCGAGATGCGCGCCTGCCTTGAAAACGGCGTGGGAATCGACACCGAGAAAATCATTCATGTTGTAACGGGAGGCGAGTAAGTCGTGGAGAAGAGAATTCAACAAAACATAATGAAAGATAAGATGAGCAATGAAACGTTCATTACATTGTTTATGATTGGTGTTTTGCTCATAATCTTCTTCGTTGCATGCTTATTCGTGCCAAACTTTTTTTCGCTGAATAATGCGCTCAACCTTATCTCTAACAATTGGTACATCATCATGATCGGCATAGGTGTTACGTTTTTGCTGATAACAGGTCATATGGATATGTCTGTAGGTGGTGTCATTGCAATGAGCGGTGTGCTTGCAGTCTATTTTTGCCAGGGTTCGGGCGGATCCCAACCTCTCGCAATAGGCTTAGGTATGCCATACGGTGTCGCGGTGGTGCTTGCACTGTTGTGTGCCATGGTGATAGGTGCTATAAACGCATTCTTTATTGCAAAGCTCAAGGTCGCCTCCATTATCATTACGTTGGGTACAATGTTCCTTTCTCGCGGTATTGCGCAGATCGTCACTTTGGGAGCGCAGCGAAACACCGGCCTTCCCGAAGTTTTCGGCGTGGTTGGCAATGCGGCAATTCCCGGAACATCAATTAAGGTTGCGGTCGCAATCATGTTGACGATGGTATTCGTTGCATTTCTTGTAGAAAAGAAAACAGTATTCGGCAGACGTACCTACCTCATTGGAGCAAACAGCGAGGCAGCAAAGCTATCCGGCATTAAATTTACAAGACATGTGGCAATCTTGTACATATTGAGCTCGTTGCTTGCAGGCATAACCGGCATATTGCTTGCTTCCGCATTCAAGGCAGGTTATTCAAGCCGTGGCACAGGCTATGAATTTGATGCATTGTGTATCACTCTGCTAGGCGGCACGAGCATAGCAGGCGGCTTCGGCTCGGTATTGGGTACGCTGGTGGGTGCACTGATATTCTCCGTAGTAACGAGCGCCGCAACAGGGCTGCTGCTTTCACCCGACTGGTCCTATGTCATAAAGGGCGTAGTAACCTTCCTGGCAATCATGGCTCAGCGTTACGCGCTTGATAAACGAAACGGCTGATGCAGAAGTTTGCCATCATTGCAGAAGGAGTAAATGCGATATGAAAGACCTTAAAAATATACGCCACAAAGACACAAGATCGATTATTAAGGATATTTACATCTACCTGGTGCTATTGGCTGTAGTTGTAGTATTCTCCGTTATTAAGCTTGATCAGGTAGAGATGTTTGGTAAAGGCCACTTCCTCAGTTCCCATTGTCTAATAAGCCTGGCACGACAGTCTGCGCCCATCATAGCGATAAGCTGCGGTTTCACGTTAATGATGATTGCGGGGTATATGGATTTATCAGTCGGCAGCGCAATGAGTCTTTGCGGCGTGGTATATGCGCTTGTGGTGCGAAGCGGCGGCTCGTTTTTCATCGGCTTTATCGCTGCCATTCTGGTGGGCATTCTCTGCGGTTATATCAACGGAATATTGGTCATGAAGCTTAGGATAACGCCGGTCATAGCAACCTTGGTCACTATGAACCTTTTTAAGGGTATAGCGCTTTTGATCGTGCCGGACGGTATTTCCGCCATAAAGAGCGTGCCCGGTGCAAGTCTTCCGGATTGGATGAGCTTTTATGCCAGGAACGATGTGTTGCTGGGGCTTCCTGCAGCGTTCTTTGTTTCGATTGCACTAGTCGTGATTGTAGCGATCACACAGCGCAAAACAGTGATCGGTAAATACGCTGCGGCTATAGGCGGCAATTCGACTGCAGCAGAGCTTTCCGGCATAAATGTTGTAAAGATTGTTAGGATTTTATACATCATAACCGGCGTACTCTCTGCCTTTGCTGGCGTTGCGCTCGCAAGCTATAACTCGCTTGGCAACCCGCTGGCGGGCGACGGTATGGAAACAGACTGTATCATAGCGGTGCTTCTTGGTGGAACCGCCTTCACGGGCGGCGAGGGCTCCGTCGTAAAATCCGTGATAGGCGCAGTTATTATAATGTGCCTTACTACGGGCTTGTTAACCGTAATCGAGCCTTACTACCAAGGCTTTGCAAAGGGCTTAATCCTGGTATTTGCGGTTACAATCAACCATTTGCTCAGTCGCCAGAGAGTCTGCGCATAAAACATGAATGACTGCGGACCGTCAGCCCGCAAGCAAATAAGGATTTGGGGGAGTGAATTTTTCATATGTATGATTCGCAAAAACAGGCTGTTATTGATGCTGCACTTGAAATCAAGGCTGCGGAGCTTATCCACCTTACCGGCGGAAACGTGAGTATGAGACTTGAAAACGGAAGCATTCTTGTTACTCCGTCCGGTATGCCGTATGAGACCATGACCACCGATCAGATATTGGTACTCAACCCGAATGGTGATGTTATAGAAGGTACCTTACGCCCCTCGGTGGATACAGTCGCATTGATCCATATTTACAAAAATATGCCGACTGTGAACGCAATTATCCATACGCATCAACCGTACGCTACGGCAGTAGGGCTTATTACAGATGAACTGCCCGCCATCACCACTACGCTTTGCAACGCATGCAGAGGTTCGGTGAAAGTTGCACCCTATTCAAGCCCGGCAAGTCTTGATATGGGTAAGGAAACCGTAGACCACATAGGCGACAAGCTGGCGATCATACTGAAACATCACGGCGTGATTGCAATCGGTAATAATCTCGCCCAAGCGCTCTACTCCGCTATATATTTAGAGGATAGTGCCAAATGTTATCTCATGGCCTGCGCTGCGGCAGGAGGTGCCAAAAATATTCGTTTACTCACCGAAGCTCAGGCGCAGCACGCGGTAGAAATATTCACGGATTACGGCCAGAAATAAAACCTTATGCAAACCTGGGACAGCAGAGTAATGACAGTACATTCACTCAGGCTGCATCGATTGAATTTTGTCGGGAAAGCTGCGAAACGGAGCTATTGGTAAGATGATGATAGATAATTTAAAACCGCGACTGGGCTTATACGAAAAGGCAATCAGCAATACGCTTACTTGGGAGGAAAAGTTTTGTCTTGCTTGGCAGAGCGGGTTTGATTTTCTTGAATTGAGCATTGATACGACGCAAGCGCGCATGGGACGCCTGTACGACACCGGATTTGCTTCGACACTGAAGCGGGCGGCAAAAAACACAGGCTTTAATGTGCGTACACTTGCACTAACTGCCAACAGGGGTTTCCCTTTGGGCAGCGAGGATGCTACCGTGAGAGATAAGGGCCTGGAGCTTGTAAATCGTGCTGTAGAGCTTGCCGCCGAAACCGGAATACGGTTAATCCATCTTGCGGCGTATGACGAACTTGATGCAAAGCGCAACGAGCACACAATGTCTTTATTCGAAGAGGCAGTGCGCATATGCGCACACGAAGCGGAGTCCTATAGCGTAATGCTGGCACTTGAAAGCATGGATACGGGTGCTTACTGCGGAATGGATGATATAATGAAGCTGCTCAGGGAAGTAAATTCACCCTTCTTAGGGTGCTATGCCGACATCGGGAACCTCACTGCCACAGGTCATGACCCTAAGATAGAATTCGAAAAGGGCAAAGGGCGTATTGTTGGCATCCATCTTAAGGATGCATTACCGGGGGTATGCAGGGATGTACCTTTCGGTGAAGGAATCGTAGATTTTGACGGCGGTTTACGCGCGTTGTATGCATCCGGTTACAGAGGTTCATTTGTAGCAGAGACCTGGTATCATGACGATAAAGCGTCCCATGTGATGCTGCCGGGAGTTAGCGCATTTTTAAGGGCTAAACTGGAAGCTTCGTTTCGATAAATATGCTATACCTGGCAGAAATGTGCAAGCCGGGCTGAATTTGCGATCGCCATTACTATAAGGCAATCTCCGGGGGTTCACAGAATGAAGTATTTAATGGGTATCGATATGGGTGGGACCATGGTGAAGGCCGCTCTGTTCGACAGAATCGGCAACGAGATAGCCAATCATGCCGAAAGGCTTACCGTGCTTTACCCGGGAAAGGATATGAACGAGCGCAACTTGGAAGAAGCCGAGCAACTTACCTATAATGCAATACGATTGGCCATTATTGAAAGCGGAATATCTCCGGAAGATATCGTAGGTATAGGCGTTACAGGTCAGGCAAATGGACTGTATATGTTCGATGAGAACGGCAAGCCGACGCATAATGCAATATTGAGCGGCGATTTACGCGCTAAGAATTACATCAAAAAATGGTATGCGAATGGCACATTCCAACGTGTTTTGCCAAAGATACAGCAAACAATCTGGGCGGGCAATGTGCCTGCTGTAATCGCTTGGCTTAAGGATAAAGACAGGGCGACGCTTAATCGGACCAGTACTGTTGTGACCGCTAAGGATTATGTACGCTATCTGCTGACAGGTGAATTTGTCATGGAAATCACCGAAGCGAGTGGCATCGCCTGCCTTGACAGGGAAACAAACACCTTTACGGAGGAAGTGTTCAGGGAATTCGGCATCGAGGATCAGCTCCATCTCCTTCCCAAGCGAATCGTAGGCAGCTGCGAGATAGCCGGATACGTTACTAAAGCGTGTGCGCAAATCACAGGGTTACGTGAGGGCACCGCTGTTGTAGGCGGTCAGATAGATACCGGAGCTTCCATACTGTCCGTAGGAGTTGTGGATCAAAGCAAGCTCGGTATTATCGTGGGTACTTGGGGTATCAACGCTTTTGTTACGAAAGATCCAATCGTTTCTAAGGATGTATTTATGACTTTCTATTACCCGGTACCCGGCTATCCTATTGAGGTTATTGAGGGAAGTTCCACATCAGCCGTAAACGTCGAATGGTTTATTGATACCTATATGAATCGTGAAAATGAAACCGATATCTATGATGTCTGCAATAAACTCGTAGAAAATGCCCCTTACCGCGATACCGTTCTGTTTCTGCCATTCCTTTACGGTACGAACGTGAACATCGATGCGAAATCGGCATTTATAGGTCTTAAAGGAAATCATGGACCCGCCGAAATGCTAAGAGCAATCTATGAGGGTGTCGTATTCTGCCATATGTACCACATTGAAAGACTGCTCAAATTTATTGATTTGCCGGATATCGTCCGAATGGCGGGCGGCGCAACACGCTCCGCAACTTGGATGCAGTTGTTTGCCGATGTACTCGGTAAAAAAGTTGAGATACCCGCTGTACGCGAGTTGGGTGCACTTGGAGCTGCTATGCTTGCAGGGGTAGGTGTCGGAGAATATTCGGATATCAACGAGGCAGTGGAACTATGCACCGGCAAACTGCGTGCGGTTTACCGGCCCGATAAGGAAAAACATATATATTATCAGAAAAAGTATGCAGCCTATAAAGCTGTTATTGACGCGATGGATCCTGTGTGGGAGAGCATAGACGACTTAATCTGATATTTACAACTAAACACATTATTGAAAAGGAGATATAAACAATGAAGTATCGTAAATTGGGAAAGAGCGATATCGAAGTATCGGTCATCGGTCAGGGTACGTGGGCCCTTGGAAACGATTTCTTCGGTGATGTTGACACCGATCTTGGTATTCGCGCAATCCACCAGTCTCTCGACTTAGGCGTTAATCTTGTGGATACCGCCCCCGGTTATGGTCCCAACTTTGAGTCGGAGATAGCCGTAGGTAATGCCCTTAAGGATCGCCGCAGCAAAGCTGTCATTTCCACAAAGTTTGGCATACACCGCATTTACGGCGAGTATGTTAAGTGCCTATCCCCCATCGTGGTGCGCAAGGAACTTGAGAACTCTCTCAAGCGCCTTCAGACAGACTATATCGACATCTATATGATCCACTGGCCGGATGCGAATTTCGGCATTGAGGGTGCGTTAGATCTGCTCGCTGAATTTAAAAAAGAAGGTAAAATTCGCGCAGCAGCGGTATCCAACTTCAACGTCGATCAAATTAAGACCGCTGTGGAGCGTGCAGGAATCGTATGCGTCCAGCCTCCCTGCAATTTATTTAACAGGATAAGCTTTGAGAATGGAGTGATTCCTTATTGCAACGATAATAACATAGGCATTATGACCTATGGTTCGCTCGGCGGCGGCATACTTACCGGCAAGATGGAAAAGCCCATCGTCAACGGCGGCAAGGAACAGCGTAGCGGTTTTTACGATTTCTTCGAAGAGCCCAAGTGGACCAACTGCAACAAGGTGTTGGATGTTCTGCGCAAGATCGCCGACGATCGCAGCGTAAGCGTCGCCGAAGTATCCATCAACTGGGTGCTGGCACAACCCGGTGTGACTTGCGCACTTATGGGTTCCACCTCGCCCAAAATCGCCATTGAAAACGCCAAAGCGGCCGATTGGGAGCTTAGTGCTGTAGAGCTTAAGACGATTGATGATGCCTATTCCCTTTATCTCGGTTAATATGAGTGCGTCGAGCTGCCTTGCAGACTGCACAGCGTGTAAAATTAGCAAAGTTAACCATAGGAAGCAAGAATAACGTTAAAGTCCACCTAACTTAACCAAAATCTGTACATTACTAACACCCAGCAAACGAACTTACCTGAACTATAGAGATGCTCCCAAGCTAAAGCCTTAGGAGCATCTCTATAGTTATTTCTCTAGCTTCTGCAAAGACTAAGATCAACAACAACAAGGAGGACACTATGCCCAAAGACGGTCAAATTGACAAAAAGCAGGTTCGCAAGAAAAAGGCGAACGGACAAACACCGTTAAGCCGCGAAAACCAAAATCAAAACCGGAATGCGAAAAAGCATTCCATCCCTAACAACGACGTGTAAAGGAGGAAGCACTATGCCAAAAGCAGGCATGCGCCGCCCGGACCCTGAAGCGCCGCACGGTACGGAGGCAAGACAGCGTAACCATTTTAGCAAGAACGAGCAAGCGCCCGTACCTGAGATCAGCGGCAAAGCAAAATCCGGCAAGAAAAAAGCGGGACTGGTAAAGGGACCTAAATAGCAAAAGCTTTGGCTATGCGGTTCTCTTTCGTTTCAGCCGTAGAATCCTTTCTGATAACTCCTTGAAATGCGCATCCTTCATAAAGAAGAGCGAAGTTATGTAGAGTGCTGCGCATGAGAGGATTGCTGCAAAAAGATAGGAGAAAAACGCCCCATTTAACGTTTCGCTCAATGGAAAAACACGGCGAAGCAGCGCGCATACGGGGTAAAAAAGAAGCGAAAGCACCGCATAGCGAAGTGCAGCAGCATCGAGCGGTGAAAGGCCTTTATCAAAGCGCTTACGCACCGCTCTTTGCTCAAACGTTACCACGGCAATGTCGCAAACAGCGGTTGTCGCAATCAACAACGCCGGGTCAAAAACCTGCAGCATAAGCAGCACAGCTTTAAGTGCAAGGTTCAATATTCCGCCGCCCACATAAATTTTAAGGAGTGTTTTTTCCATCCCGTTGGGGAAAAGCATCTGGCTATTGAGTGAAATATCGCAAGCGTTCACCATAAAGCGCAATCCAAACAGCATGAGCGTCGTACCGGCTGCCATATATGCCTTGCCGCCGTAGAGGAGCATCATCTGCTCCCCCAGAGCACCTATCCCCGCACATACCGGCATGGCGATGAAAAAAAACGTATGCGCGGAGACGGAAAGGAGTTTTCTGTAGCCTTCTTGATCCCCCTGCGCAAGATAATGAGAAAGGCGCGGCACGGTGACGTAAAGAAGCGAGCTTACAACATTCATCACAGCGCTCATGATGAGCATGGGAAGCGTGTAGTAGGTAATGTAAGCCTTATCTTTTGCAAACGCACTCAGATACAGCCTGTCGAGCATAAGATACATCAAATTTGCGTTGGATAAGAGAAACGTCACGGCAAGGGGCTTTATAAGCGGCTTCAACTCTTGTAGCCGCGTTTTCCTGCGTTTCACCCTACGGCGAATATAGAGAAAACCCAACGCATGGTTTAAAAGAACCGAAAGGCTTGAAACGAGCGCAAACGCCGCCGCATCCTCCTCACGGCGAACGAATAAAAACACCGCCGCCACATAAACAAGCCGTGCAGCTGCCGTTTTATAAAGTATAAAGGGGTAATCCTCAAACGCCTCGTTCACCCATTCCACGGAGCAGGCGTTAAAAAGAACCTGCAAGCCTAGGATGAGATAAAGGGTTTGCAGGTCCTTCTCAAATAGCAGCACGAAAGCGGTATACAAGAGCCAAGAAAGTATCGCCGCAAGTACGCCGAAGCGGTACAGAGGCTCAAATACCTCCCGTGTTTTCTCCAAATAGTCTCGGGCGCGGCTCGCTTGCCGCATGCCGTAGGTATAGACGCCAAACGATGCGAAAGAAAGGAAAAACTGCATAACGCTCTGCGCTGCGTTATACGCACCATAGGTCTCCACATTCAGCACCCGGGCGACATAGGGGCCAACAAGCATGGGCACGGCGAGGTTTAAAGCATACATCGCAACACGCGATATGGCATTCACAGCGACGGAGCCTTCTTTTTTATGCCCGGCTATATCAAATCGCCTCCCCAGCGGAAGCGTGTGGTTTCTGCAAGAGTTTGTTCCCATTCCTCAAGCCGCATGATGTCTGTGTTTTTCAGATCAAAGCTTAAACGAAGCAGTATGCCCAACAGAAACCAAAACATAAACGAGGTAGGCGTGTTTACATAAAAAAGATCGGATATAAACTGGCTCTCGGCGATCACCGCGGCAAGTGCTGCCAGCAGCGCCGCCGAAAAGCGATTGACGTACGAATTCTTTTTAAGCATCCCGGGAAGTGCGCGAATCACATGTGCGGCCGCGCATATGGCAATTGCAAGAAACGCTAATATTCCGACGATGCCCTGTGCAGCCGTTATATCCACTAGCATATTGTGGTATG
>JAEWZS010000180.1 GCA_023458355.1 Bacillota bacterium | reverse complement strand
CTTTAAGCCCGTGAACGGTATCCGGTCCGTCGTTAAAGTTTGGGTAGCCGAGTGAATTCTCCGTGTTCCACGTTAATGTGATAAGCCTTACGCCTTTTTCATACAACTCGTCCACGCGCTCGATCTTACCTTCAAGAAGCAGGCCGTCTTCGATGGTGAGGATGGAGGAGATCCGCCCTTCGGCCATGTTTTTTTCTACGTCATAATAGTTGAACGCCGGCCGCACTAAGTCGGCGTTTTGCTCAATCTGCTCTTTATAACATCCGTAAGCCATTTCAAAAAAGCCGTAGGGAGAAAGACCTTGAAGCGCCTTTTCATCCTCGCCGCTTGGGATAAACAAAGCAAAGCACTGTGCAACTACCCCTGCGCTTTTTAAGCGCAGCAAATCGAGCTGCCCGTCGTTTTGGCGCAAATGCACATTCCCGTTTCCTCGAGACACCCGGCATACGATGGTATCGCAATGCATATCGGCAATTTTATAAGCTTGCATAGTTATCTCCTTTTTTACTCCAGTACATGATACACCTTCTTAACGGATAAAGGGAAGCTTCAAAACACACCGCGCTTTTATGCCCTTATTCGCATATGATGAACAAAGGGGGTTATTGTAGTTTATGTACGACTCACAGGATACTTTAAAGGGGGATATTCCCATGTTTGAGGCGCAGGATATTACGCGGCGCGTCGCGCGTGTGCTTCTTGAGCGCCCGACGGCTTACGCAGCCATACGCGGAAGCGCGCCTTATTCCGCCGTGCGCGGCACGGTTTATTTTTTTCAAACGCGTGGCGACGTGATAATCGCTGCTGAAGTGAGCGGGCTGCCGCATTTGAATGGCCCTTGCATGAACGGCGTTTTCGCGTTTCATATACACGAGGGAGGCGGCTGTTTAGGCGACAGGCAGGACCGGTACGCCGGTGCGGGCGGTCATTACAATCCCAAAAAATGCCCCCATCCTTACCATGCGGGCGATATGCCGCCCTTGTTTGAAAACAGCGGCAGCGCATTCCTTACGTTCATCACGGACCGGTTTCAAGTCAGCGAAGTGATAGGCAGGTCGGTGATTATCCACGCGGGCGTGGACGATTTTACCTCGCAGCCCTCGGGCAATTCCGGCAAAAAAATCGCCTGCGGAACAATAATGGCTATGTGACTATGTAGGGCGTACCTGCTGGTACGCCCGCTACTTCCACGGATACGAAAACGTATATTCCTCTTGTTCCGGGTCCACCGGGAATTTTTCTAGCTCTGTCCCGGGGGTATCGTAGTAGCGTCTGTCATCCGTATAGGGTGAGTAGCTGATTACGCGCACTTCTTTTTTGGTATCATCAAACTGCAAAAACTGCATGTAGCCGCTGCCGCCTATTTGGCCCGCAGCCTGGTAGTTTTGCATGAGCTCATACACACGGCGATCCATTTCCCCATCGCCGTCGTCATCAAGATCGAGCGCCTTATGGCCCACTGAATAGCGGTGCCCGCATAAAACAAGATATACGTTCGGGTTCTTTTTGACCACTTTTTTGAACAATGTCTCACCGGGCGAGCTGTAACTCAAATCGGTATTAAAATATTGATGCAAGCAAAGCACACCCACACGGTCACGGTATTCTTTAAAAACGTCGTTTAGCCATCGTATGCCGTCTTCGTCAGGCGCATAGCTCATGTACGCAAATACGAAGCGGTTTTCGCCGATATCCATAAGGTCATAATGACCGCGGTTGTTTTTGTAGGAACCTCCGTAATATGTGTTTTCAGGCCTTTTTAGCATAGCATCCTCACCGAAATACTTCGAGAATTGGCTAAAATCCGAATCTCTGCCTGCATCGTGGTTGCCCGCCAGTACACCATAGGGAATGTTTTTTAGTGTTTCCATTGCCGTTATAGCGTTTTCCCATTGTGACTCGTCGCTGCGTTCGTCCACTATGTCGCCTGTATGAACAATATAGTTTAGGTTCATACGCGCTCGTTCATCACGTAAAAAGCGGGTCATTTGCTGAAACACTTCCGGGGCTTTAGCGTGATAATGCTGCGTATCGGAAATCCACGCCACGGTAGATGTACCGCTCTTCGCCGTAAGGCCATCAGGTGTGGGTATAGGTGTCGGCGAGTTTTCAAGGGTTTGTGAGGGGGTGTTTGTGACAAAGGGCGTTATGGAAAGCGAAGGCTTCGGCGTTATATGGAGATCAGGCGAAGGTTGTGCTGCACGACAACCCGAAAACGCGAGCCATACGAAAAGTAGAAGAACCATCGAGGCTGCTGTGACATATAGCGTGCAGTTGAAAAAACGTCTTGTTGTCTTATTCTTACCCATGCGGTAATTCTAAGCGTATGCGTTCCTGCTTGTCAACCGCCTCCGGCCTAAGGGGAGGGGAGCCGAACCCTTACACGAATTACTTGTTGACAAAAGCAGGTAAAACCGTTATTCTTTTTTGCGGAATACTATGTAAGGAGGTGAGAGGTTTGGTTTCGCGCATGCTTTTCTTTGGCGGTCTGATGACGGTCTATGCGGAAAACATAAAGGGCAATTCGTCCATTTTGGCACTCCAAGGGAGAAGTCTACCCAAAAATGCCGCAAAAGAGCCTCTCAGCCGCGCTTTCGCTTAGTTTTGCAAAGCACGGAAGTGCCTTTACCTGCACCGGAGAGCCTAAACGGCCCTCCGTTTTTTTATGCTTTTTAGGAGAATTCAATATGTTACACCGTTTACGGCCCTATATTGCCACCGCGCGCATGAGCGCGCTCGAACAAAACTATTTCGGTCTCGGCGAGGCGATTGGCGGTTACGCAATACGCATTCTTAGGCTAATCGCGCTCATCTCGCTTTGGACAGCGCTCTTCTCGCAAGGCGCTAAGACCGAGGGGATGACATTGCCCATGCTTTTAAGCTATACCGCTGTGAGCGTTGCGCTAAGCGACCTAATTGATGTGCGCACACCGGCCTCGTCGTGGATGCACGAGGGGAGCATCTTAAGCCAATACATGCGCCCGATGGGTATTTTCCCGCAGCTTGCCGCGCATACAGTGGGTGGCTGGATCACGCCGTTTCTGCTTTTTTCGCTGCCGGTGCTTTTGATCTCATCTGCCCTAAATATTAACGTTTTGCCGCAAAGCCCCTGGTTTTTT
>JAEWZS010000179.1 GCA_023458355.1 Bacillota bacterium | reverse complement strand
TAATACTGCCCTTTTTCCGCAATCAGCTGCTCGTGGCTGCCGCGCTCAATAATACGGCCATGCTCGAGCACCATGATCACGTCGGCGTTTCGTACCGTTGAAAGGCGGTGTGCAATCACAAACACCGTGCGGTTTTTCATCAATGCATCCATGCCGCGCTGTACAATGGCTTCGGTACGCGTATCGATGGAGCTTGTCGCCTCATCGAGTATCATCACAGGAGGGTCAGCTACGGCGGCGCGTGCTATGGCAATAAGCTGGCGCTGTCCCTGCGATAGATTGCTGCCATTTTGGGTGAGCATCGTTTGATAACCCTCGGGCAATCTTGTAATAAAGTCATGTGCACCGGCGAGCTCGGAAGCCTTTATACATGCCTCATCCGCAGCGTCAAGCCTGCCATAGCGGATGTTATCCATAACGGTTCCGGTAAATAGGTTCGTATCCTGCAAAACCATGCCTATGGCACGTCTTAAGTCCGACTTCTTTATCTTGTTGATGTTGATGCCGTCATAGCGTATCTTGCCGTCTGCAATGTCGTAAAAGCGGTTTAAAAGGTTCGTAATCGTTGTTTTACCGGCCCCCGTCGCACCGACAAAAGCTACCTTTTGCCCCGGCTCTGCAAACAGCGTTATATTTTTGAGCACCGGTGTATCCTTTACATAGCCAAAATCCACATCCTGCATGCGAATGTCGCCCGTGAGCTTCACATAGCTATTCGTGCCGTCCGCATTCGGGCGCTTCCATGCCCAGGCTTCCGTGCGCTCCACGCACTCTTTCAGTACACCGTTTTCCTCGCAGACGTTGACGAGCGTCACATTGCCGTTATCTTCCTCGGGATCCTCATCGAGTACCGTAATGATACGGTCCGCACCCGCAAGCGCCATGATCACAGCATTGATCTGCTGCGATACTTGGTTGATGTTACCCGCAAACTGGCGCGTCATGTTCAAAAACGGAACCACGACGCTGATGCTGAACGCAAGCCCGGAAATGCTTATGTTTTTTGTCTTCGTTAATAAAAATATACCGCCTGCTGCCGCCACAATAACGTAGAGCAAATTGCCGATGTTGCCGATGACAGGGCCTAAAATATTGGCGGATTTATGTGCCTGCTCCGAGTTATGGAACAGCTCGTCGTTGACCTTATCAAAGCCTTCCTTTGTTGCTTCCTCATGGTTAAATACCTTCACGACCTTTTGGCCGTTCATCATCTCTTGGATGTAGCCTTCCGTCTTGCCGATGGAGCTTTGCTGCTGCATGAAGTACTTGGCGGAGTTGCCGCCAATCTTCTTGACGACAAGAATCATAAGCACTACGCCCAAAAGCACCACCATGGCCATCCAAACGCTGAAATAGAGCATGAGGGAAAATATCGTAAAAACACTCACACCCGACATTAAAAGCTGCGGCATGCTCTGGGAAATGAGCTGACGGAGCGTATCGATATCGTTTGTGTATAGGCTCATAATATCGCCATGCGGATGGGTGTCGAAATACTTTATGGAAAGGCTTTCCATTCTGTCAAACAGCCTTTCGCGCATCTTTTTTAACGAGCCCTGCGTAATGACTGCCATCGCGCGGTTGTAGGTAAACGACGACAGCAAAGAAAGGATATACAAGCCTATGAGTATATATATAAACCGGAAAATCTGAGGTCCTATAATCGCCCAGCCTGCTCCCTCGTTATTTTCAAGCACCGCGATGATGTTTTGCATGAAGATGGAGGGCATAGAAGATACTGCCGCAGAAAAGATTATGCAAGCAAATACCAGCGGCAGCGCAACAGGATAGAATTGAAACAGCATCTTTAGAAGCCGCTTCATAGTCCCTTTTCTAAAAGAGGCACGCTTTTTCATTCCTGCTCACCCGCCTTACTCTGCGATTCGTATATCTCACGGTAAATTTCGCTCGATTTCATAAGTTCTTCGTGTGTTCCAACGGCCGCGATACCGCCCTTATCCATAAGCACGATTCGATCGGCTTCCTTAACGGAGGCAACACGCTGCGCGATGATGATTTTTGTGGTTTCGGGGATATAACGGCGGAATGCCTGCCTTATTTTTGCATCGGTATGTGTGTCGACGGCGCTCGTTGAATCGTCGAGAATCAATATTTTAGGCTTTTTCAAAAGCGCGCGCGCAATACATAAGCGCTGTTTTTGCCCGCCCGATACATTGGTGCCTCCCTGCTCAATACGGGTATCATACCCATCGGGAAACCGCATGATGAAATCGTCCGCTTGTGCGAGTATGGCAGCTTCCTTTATTTCATCATCCGTTGCATTTTTATTGCCCCAAAGAAGGTTTTCACGTATGGTGCCTGTAAATAAGAGGTTTTTTTGGAGCACAACGGAAACCGTATTCCGAAGCGTCTCAATATCGTATGCTCGTACATCGAGCCCACCCACCTTAACAGTGCCCTCCGTGGCGTCGTAAAGGCGCGGGATAAGCTGTATGAGAGAGGATTTTGATGAGCCCGTGCCACCTAAAATCCCTATGGTCTCACCGGACTTAATACTTAGGTTGATATTTTCAAGTGCCATGCGCTCGGCCTTTTCGCTATAGCGAAAGCTTACACCGCTAAATTCCACCGATCCGTCCTTCACGTCGTACACGGGGTTATGAGGGTTTGTAAGCGTGCTTTTTTCCTTAAGCACCTCCACGATGCGGTGCCCGGATTCATCCGCAATGGCAATCATCACAAACACCATGGAGAGCATCATAAGGCTCATGAGTGTCTGGAAGCTGTATACCATAAGCGAGGAAAGCTGGCCCACGTTAAAATCAAGCCCTCCTGTGGTGACGATGGTGTAAGACCCCAATGTCAAAATAAGCACCATGTTCACATACAGGCAAAACTGCATGAATGGGCCGTTGAAAGCCAGTATCTTTTCTGCAATGGTGAATTCCGAGGCAAGCGCCGTGGCTGCCTTACCGAGCTTTTGCTTTTCGTAATCCTCGCGCACGAAGGATTTTACCACACGTATGCCTTGTATGTTTTCGTGTATAGAATCGTTGAGTTCATCGTATTTGGGAAACAGACGTTTAAAAATCGGGAATGCTTTCTTAATAACGAAATAGAGCCAAATAGCGAGCAGCGGTATCATGAACACGAATATCAACGCGAGCTTGCCTCCCATGAT
>JAEWZS010000178.1 GCA_023458355.1 Bacillota bacterium | reverse complement strand
ATAACGTGCTTCGGGATCGAAGCAAAACCGTGTGGTAAGGCGCATGGGTACTTGCGCTTCCCGGTTTTCATAGCCATACGCCGAACAATGCAGCGTCTCACCGTTTTTATAAACGCCTACGATGCCTGAGGCTTCAAATTGCTGTGCAAGCGCATCTATTTGCCCTCGCATAGTATCCATACTAGTAAATTGATGTTCCATACAACCTCCGTACAAAAAGAAAAACCCTTTCGAGCTGCGAAAGGGACCGGAAAAAACTATTTTGGAGCGCGTTGCATCGCGCCGCCCCGCAAGGTCGTTCCCGTAACATCCCATTTTCGCAACAAGTACACGGGCAAATGCTGCCCTGGTTTTAGCGCGATAATGGAATTAACGGTTCATGACCTCAGTTCTCCTAAATATTACATATTTGTAACAATCATACCAAAGATATATGCGTATGGCAAGGATAAAATATTATCGGTCGTCGGGGAGTTCGTTTTTAAGAGTTTCCTCTGCCTTGCCGCTTACGGACGATCCGTTTGGGAAAAGCCGTCCGATGGCAGGCGCATTGATGGCGGATTTATTGGCCTCTATGGTCGCGTCCACCAGTTCCTTGCGAAATATGCGCGTTTCTTTTGGCGCGTTGATGCCGATACGCACACGGTCTCCCTCTACGCCTAAAATTTCTATAGAAATATCCTTGCCGATGAAGAGAACCTCACCTGCCTTGCGCGACAGAACCAGCATTGGCTTTATCCTCCCCGCTCAGCTTTTGAAGGATTTTATCGTAGATGGGATAACGAAGCGAAAGTGTTGCCGCATCGATGATGAGCTGCTTGCCGATGCCGCGTTTGGCGTTGACGACAATGGGTGATGCTAAGTTGGCAGTCATCTTTTTGACATCCTCCGGGATTACCACGACGCACAATACCAAAAGGTCCTCCGGCGCATCCAGTTTCAAGTCCTCGAGCTCACTCTCACGCACGTCTACATAATAGTCGTTTATGAGCTCAAAGGGAATCACAACCGGCAGCGCGATATGCTTATTTTCAACGGATTGAAGCCAAAGCAGCGGCTTTGTTTCCTCCGTCTCCATAAGTATGAAGCTTCTGAGCTCTTCAAAACCGGGTATACCGTTTGGAAATTGTAAGGCTTTTTTATCCGTCAGTTCGAATGTGCCGAAGCGTTCTGTTTCAATCAGCATATTGCTCCCCCAATGAAATCATGATTCTGCTTGGTGAAGATAGGTGCGCACTTCGTGCGACAGCCCCCTCTAAACCCTTTCGTCCACCCTGTCGCCCACTCCGTTGCGGAGCGCTTCCGTGTTTACGCGAATCACCACGGAGGGTCTTTGCTTCAGGTTTATCTCAACATAATACGGTTCCACTTCTATCACGGGACCTTCACCTACATCCCATTCAATCTCGATACCGGGTTTCGTCCACTGCACCTCGAAGACGTTTTGATCCCACTCTATGTTGGCGCGCTTTTTTGCAGCGCGTCGACGGTTGATTTCCTGCGGCTTGCTTAACGAATTGCTTTTTTCCACGATTCCGCTCAAAGCATTGCCGCTTAAAGTTGTTTTAAGTGCTTCCGTGCTGTCGGTCCTGCTGTTACGCGTTGCGGATGCGGAAGAACCACCGAACTGGCGGGAAAGTTCCAAAGCCTCAAATTGCGAATCGGTACCCGGCACTTCCTCCCATTCAACATTGAACTGAGGCATCTTCCGGACGACACGCATTTCAGGCTTCGTGTGCTTAATCACGAAGGTAGGCATTGTGTTGCTGATTGTTACCTTGGCGGGCTCGGTATGGATCTCAAGTTGAGCCCGCTCGGTATGAATCGAAAGCACATTCATACGCCGTGTCCCCAAATAACAGTGTCTCGTTATCCTCCTAAAAGGTTAGAGAAGTTTTATGATTACCGAAAATCGGTTTATCTTATGTAATCGACCAAAGAATTCTGTAAAATCGACGAACCGATCTTTAATGCATACTCGTAAACGGACATTGCCGTTTTCCACTGTACGGTAACTTCTGCAACGTCGATATCCTCGACCTTGGATTTGATTTCGGTGAAGTTCACTTCGTCTACTGAGTAGCGGTTCTCCAAGAGTTTAAGGCGGTTTGTTCTGCCGCCGATATCGGCAAGGTTCGATAGAACACTGCTCTGTGCAGTCTGGAATTTACTTGTATAGGCAGATAGTGCGCTCGCCGGTGCACCGTTTTGCAGATCGTTATAGAAATCATCTACGAGCTTGTAGATATTGTCGTTTCCTGTTCCGAACAGCTGTACGCCGTTTAAGGAAACATCCGTACGTAAATTCAAGCCCACCGAATACTGTATGACCTGTTGGCTCTCAGCTATAAGGGCAGGATCGGCGGGGTTATCCATACCCACACCATTATAAAGTATATTCCCGCCGGCATCCAAAGTAAAGGGCGGAGCGGCGGTGTTGAAACCGCCAAAAATATACTTGTCACCGAATTTGTTGTTGCCGACGGTTATAAGATGATCGCGCATTTGCCCGATGAGTTGAGCGGTTGCCTGCCTATCCTCGGGGCTGAGGGTATCGGTAGACGACTCCACAGAGGACTCATAGATCTTTTGAATGATGTTGTTGAGTTCGTTGAGCGAAGTCTCCGTTTGGGTGAGCCACTTTTGCGCGCTTTCCACATCATCCTGATACCTAGCAGTATTTGCAAGCCTGACGCGCGCCTGCATGCTTCTGATGATACCGATGGGATCGTCGCTGAGCTTGGTGAGCCGCTTCTGTGACGAAATCTGGTTTTGGTATTTTTGAAGCTCCGTCAGATTGTTGTTGATGTTGCGAAGATATCCGCCTGACATCATTCCGGTTGTGATGCGCATAGTTACCTCCCGTAAGACAAGGGCTGCCCCTTACCTTTAACCGCGTCCTACGACGCCCATTCTGTTGATGAGTACTTCAAGCGCCTCGTCGATGGTGGTCATGATGCGCGACGAAGCGTTGTACATGTGCTGGCTTTTGATAAGCGTTACCATTTCTTCATCCACGGAAACACCAGAAACGGAGTCCTTGCGCGTTTCGAGGTTGCTCACTACCGCCGACTCTGCATTAAACATGGTTTGTGTATGCCCTGCTTCTATGCTGATACCCACCATGAAACTCTGCAAATAGGTTTGGAAGCCCGCGACCGGAGTGAGGTTAAGCGTAGTGGAACTGCAAAGCTCGTAGAGCTCAAGCGCCCTTATAGCATCACCGTGGTAAGTATTGTCGCCCGGTGTCGGAACTTGGGTCGCAGTAGAGGATGCGGCAAAATTGTTGAGGTCATTGAGCACGTCTGAGGAAAGCGAGAAGTTACCTGCCGTAATTGCACCGTAACCGCCCGCGGGTACCTCAAAAAGACGTATGCCGGTGACGGAGGGATTGGTAGCGGAAGCAAGTGTATAACCTTGTTCATGGACGGCGTTCATTTCCATAGCAAGGCTTCTCGCAAGATCATTGAGGTTGTTCATAATGTGCGGGATACCCATATCCGAAGCCGTAGCACCATCGCGCATCTGTCGAGTGGCCTCAAGTTTTCCACCCGAATAGTTAAGCGCGATACCGCTCAATTCAAACACCACGTCGTTAAAGCCCGTCACCGCATTCACCGATGCTTCAAGCTTGTTGACAGTGACATGATTTAATAGCGACTGGCCGCCCGTGGATATGTTGAGCTGGCCGTCAGAATTATAAGAGTACTCGATATTTATAAGCTTAGACAGCTCATCAAGCTCTACATTTCGCTTGTCTCTTAAGTCGTTCGCCTTTTCGCCGCTAAGCTCGTAGCCCATGATGGCATCGTTATACGAAGCGATGTTTTTGAGTTTGCCGTTGATTTCCGAGACCATTTCAGCTACCAAGTCGTCTTGCATGTTCTGAAACTCGGTGAGCTGTTCATAGTAACCTGAAAAAGCATCCGTCAGCGTGATACCTGCCATACGAAGGTTTGTGCGAATCTCTTGGCTCGAGGGATTTTGAGCGAATTCCTTAAGCCCGTTTATGAAAGCGTTGAGCGACTTTGTTAATGCGCTCGAGTCCGTTTCATCGAACATGACCTCGATGTATTCAAAAGCATCGTTGCGTGTCTCCCAAAAACCCATATCGCCGTATTCGCGCCTTAGTTCCTTATCGATGAAGGCGTCTCGTACCTGCTCAAGCGACTGCACCTGCGCACCGCCTCCGACCCTGCCGTTTGCACCCGTGGCAAAACGGCCCAAATAGTTGGCGGGGTCGATGGCCTCGCTAACAACCCTCTGGCGCGTATAGCCTTTGGTGTTAGCGTTTGCAATGTTGTGGCCGCTGACGTTAATCGCCTTTTGGCTTATGAACAGGCCGGTTTTTGCTATCTCAAGCCCGTAAAAACTCATATAAGCACCTACGCTTTCGTATATACCTTACGCTTTCGTATCGATGAGGCTTTTTAGCGAGGGGGTCTCCCCGCGCATATGCCCTGTATTTTCGTAAGTATCGAGCCTCTCGGGGCCCTCTGTAAGCATCGAGAGGCAAAATTCAGTGTACTGTATCTGCGTTTCGATTAACTTCTGGTTAAGCGCATTTAGCGCTGCAAGCTCCTCTACGGCCGACTGTATGGAGGCCTTGACGGCTTGCGCGTGTTCGCGTTTATCGCCGGGAAGAAGTGCAAGTACATCGTTTAAATCGAGAGGATGCTCCAATCCAAATTCTAGCGCTACGCCCTTTAGCGCCTCCACGCGGTATTTTGAGGCGGTCTTAAGCTTTTTTACGGCATCCGATTCCGCCCGGACGGTAAGGTTAAGCTCCGTAACGCGGTTTTCGATGAGCTGGTCCTTTTTTGTTTTACCAAGCTCAATAAGTTTAACGCAGGCGTCCCGCTCTGCGATCATATATTCCAACAGTTCCCCTAAAAAAGCTGACAAAGCGAACACCTCGCGTCCTGACGACCTCTTTTAGAGGCCAAGCATCTTTTCGGCTACAGCAATGCCGGCAATGTGGTAATCGTTTTCTTCGATGCGCTTTTTAATGCCCTCCACTTTGGATGCGGCATTAACCTCACCTCCGATACCCGCCTTAGCGGCACGAAGAGCCGCAGAAAATGTTTTTGCGCTGTCGGTCAGTTCAACTTTATCAGAGCCCAAACTGGCTCTCGTAACACTCGGTGTTATGTCCCTTGTGCTGTTGACATATTGCAGGTACAGATCCTTTGGCGGTATAGAATTAATTCTCACAATGCATCCCTCCTTTTAAACCAATTCAAATCAGCTTCTGCGGTATCGGGAATAAATCATTCCCTGTCCGTCGTTCCTCTTAGATTCTTTCTTTTGCGGCTGCTTTTCAACCTCAGGCTCTGTCTGCTCCGCCGCTTTGTGCACCACATTTGGCTTAAGCGCCTTTATAAGCTGGTTCTTGCAGTCCTCGCAGAATCGCCCCGACGATATAGGCGATAAACAGCGTTCGCAGTTTAACAGCCCCGTCGCGTGTGCGAGTACAAGCCTTTCCTCGCGTAAAAACGCCAAAATGTTCTTCTCGGGGACCTCGGTCTTTTCCACGATCTCCGGTATAGAAGCCTCAGGATGCGCATAGATGAAATCGCGCACCTTTATGAAGCGTCGATCCATTTCATCGTTACATTCGCTGCAAAGCGGGTTTCCAAGGCTGTGAAAGAGCTTGCCGCACATTTTACATTGACGGATATCCGTTGCCATATCGCTCCCCCACCTTCATGTTATGTGCGCAAATTATTTGCCATGGCGTCCATTTCATCTGCGGTTGTTAGTGCCCTCGCCGCAAAGGAAAACGCCTTCTGTGCGCGGATAAGACGCGTCATCTCGGAAGCGAGATCGACATTTGAGCTTTCGTAAAAGCCCTGCATCACAGACGGACTTGTGCTTGCGGTCGCAGTGCCGGAAGCAGCGGTAGCGCGGAAGTTGTTTCCGCCAACAGCCTCGAGCCCGACAGGATTTGGGAACTCGCTGACACCAAGGGAAGAAAATGACGTACCGTTAAAAGAAAGGGTGCCGTCTTCCGCACAGGAGATTGCAGAGGTATCCGCCCCCTGGGGGATTGTGATGCGGTTGCCGGACTTATCGAGTACATAGTAGCCCTGCGCGTTTACAAGGTAGCGCGAGCCGCCTTCGTTACTCACGGCAAATATGCCGTCGCGCGTGTATAGCATTCCGCCGTCAGGCGCTCTAAGGGTAAAAAAACCTGCCCCGCCGATGCAGAAATCGAGCGAAATACCCGTTCCGACAGGCGTGCCGTTCTCCATCGACAGCGTTGTGGCGCTAACCCTCACGCCGCTGCCGCGCTGGAGGTTTGCATCCGGCTCCATTTCATCGGTGCGCTTGATGGTGTTGTAAAGCGTATCCTTAAAATCGACGCGGGAGGACCGAAACCCGGTCGTATCGATGTTGGCGATATTGTTTGCGATCACGTCAAGCCTGTTTTGTTGTGCTTTAAGCGCAGATTTCGCGGAAAATGTTGCCTGTACCATACTATACCCTTCCTACTTCGTTCACGGTTTTACTGAGCGATTCGTCGAGCATCTTCACAATGCGCTGGCTGGTTTCATACGAGCGTGATGCGGTCATAAGATCTACAACCTGGCTTGTGATGTTGGTATTGGATACCTCCAAATACCCCTGCTGGACGCTATAATTTAACGCCGGGGTAACCGCTGCACCACCGTAGTTATAAAACAGACTGTCGCCGGTTTTCCTTAACGCTGCCGTATCGGAAAAGCTCACGATGCGGAGCTTACCGACCGCCTGATCTTTGGCCTTAACATTACCCTGCGCGTCCACGGAGAAGTCGTTTGTGTTGACGCGGATTGCTCCGTTTTCTCCCATAACGCGGTCACCGGCGGAGGTGACAAGATAGCCTTCGGCGTTCACGTAGAAGCTGCCGTCGCGCGTATAGCGATCACCCGCTGTGGTATTGACCACGAAAAAAGCATTTTCGCCGTTGATGGCAAGGTTCGAATTGCTGCCCGTCTGCTCCAGAGAGCCTTGCGAGAAATCGGTAACGAGCTCATCCACATGTACGCCCGTGTTGAGGCTGCCGATCTGCTGCGAAGTGCGAACCACATTGGGATCGTCCAAACGGCTGATGAGCATATCGGAGAACGAGCGTGAGACGACCTTGTCGCTTTTATACCCCGTTGTGTCGGTATTGGCGATGTTATTGGTGATTGCGTCCACCTTGGCGCGCTGGAGCACCATGTTGGTCGCGCTCATATAAATACTGCGAAGCATCGCAAAACTCCTTTCCGAAACAACAGTGCGTAACTTGCTATAATACGCGCACTATCCTATATACTACATCGATAGAAATGCGTTTTTCTTTAATAAAAATTGCGCCGCAGCCAAAGTTTCTTGGCTAAACACGGCGCAAAAAAAGGGGTGCGCATATATTGTGGTTTACTACTTCCCAATGCCCAAAATAAGCTCCACTTCGCCGCGCGAAATAGCAAGGTCGCGCGCAATCTCTTCGGGCTCGAGACCGTCGCTATGCATTTTTCGCACCTGCTCGGCTCTTGGTGAACGACGTTTTAAAAGCTTCTTCTCGTCCGAGCGTTTTGTTTCGTTCTTTTGCGGCTCCGGCTTTGCAGTATCCAAATCGGACTGCGCTTGGGCCTGAACTTGAGTCTGCGCCTTAGCTTGTTCTGCAACGGCAGTCAGCTCCGCGCGGGCGCACTCCGTCTTAGCGCTAAACTCGGCGCTTAAAGCCTCCATCTTTTGCAAAAGCTCTTCCATGCGTTTGAGCTTTTCATCGTTCTCGCTGCGCGCGCGGCCAATATCCGCATCGAGCGCGAGCATTTCTTCATCGAGGTTTTGGTAGAGCGCATAGAGCTTGCGCTCCCTGTCGTCTCTTATATCTCCCTCATTACGGGACTTTTTGAACATCTGGTTTAGATAGAGCACCGCGACGAGCAGCAAAAAAACAAAACCCGCAAAGATGTAGTATTCGTATGTCATAATTTCCCTTTCTAAGCTATATGCGGATATCGAGCAGGCGTTGTTGCGTGCCCACATCCGCCTGAGCGATGATAGTCTCCTCAGCCTCGCGGTTGGCCTGCTCAGCCTCGCGTTCGCGCTCTGAGTGGCCCTCACCCCTACTATTTTGGTCGTCTTGTATTGTGGCTGCAGCCTCGGCCTTGTTCACATCTTGCACAGTTCTTTGCATCGCATCGACTTGTGCATTGACCGCTTTTTGAGCAGACGCCTGCGCCTGTTCAGCGGATTTTAGAAGATTGCTCACCTCACGAGAAACCTCCGTAGCCTTATGGATCATGATTTTTGACGATCCGAAACCTATATCTCCCATACGTCCTCCGCTTCGCTTTCGCGAAAATGGCTGAGGCCATTTCCGCGAGGGGGTTTATCACGATTTGCCTAAAATGCTACGCATTTCCGGGCGGCAAACCGTGACAGGAACGAAATCCTTCGGATTTCATCCGTTTTGACGCACATGTCGTCAAAGCCGGAATATAATCAAGGGGCTGTGACCCCTTAATAAACCCCATTAGGACGGGCGGATAGGAGTTCGTCTCTACAATAATCACGAAATCTCGTATGAGCCGATTCTATATCGGCCCACGCGTATGCATGATGGTCTATGCGTCCACGGAATCGGCAAGAGTAGAGCCCTTGCCCCCAATTGGGTTCGAGTGGCTGCGTCCCCGATAGCTCCAGGATTGTCAACGGGCGCACCCTTGACTTTAATCCGACTTTGACGACATGTACGCGTCCGGCGAAGCCGGAGCCCTTTGGGCCAAGGCCTTTGGCCTTGCGTGTCAAAACGGATAAAAGGCGTAGCCTTTCGTTCCCTTCACATCCGCCGCCCGCAACCTTATTTGTCGCCGAAGGCGACATCAGTAGTACCCGTAGGGTGGGAGCGCCGAAGCGCGACAGGCGGATGTGAAAAGCCCCCCGTATCCCCCTCGCGAAAATGGCGGCACGCCATTTCCGCGAAAGAAAGCGTTAGCTTTCCTCACTATCGCCCTCATACGATGTAGCTACCACCGAGCCGTCGCGGCAGCGGTAGCTTGCGCTAAATGCGCGTGCGCGCGTAACGATGGCTATGCCATCGATGATGATGCGTACTTCGGCGGCAACCTCACCGCGCACATGGAGCCTCCCGTCGGACCGCCGCTTAATCTCATTTTTCAATTCATCAACCTCTCGCGTGAGCTCATCGAGGGTAATAAGCACCATGTCGCGGCTCATTGCGAGCTTCTTTCGCATTTCGAGCCGCTCCGGCGTTTCCGTGCGCGGAATGGGTACGCGCACGAGGTTATCGATCTTTTCAAGCTGCACCTTTGTCTGTGTACGCTTATCCTCAAGCTCTATAAGCCGCTTGCGAAGCTTTGGCGAGGAACCTATCTCGATGGTGGTCTTTTCACCCGAAACTGTGCCTATGGCGTTTACCCATATGCGAGACGATGCGCGCAGCATACCGCCGAATATCTTCGCGTGGCTCCCCATCATACGCACCATACCCATAACGCTTATCTGCGAGCTCACGACATAATCCCCGTATAAATTACCGTCGGCCTCTACGCTTGCGCGGATGATGTAGCGCGCGTAGATATCGCCGCCCGCCCGGAGCGCTCCCGTATCAGCACCTTGCATACCCTGAAAGAGCACAATGTCGCGGCCGGCATCGATGGCGGCCGCCTCCACAGCTCCGCCTATTTCGACATTGCCCGTGGCGCGCACGATCATGCCGCTTTGCACGTTGCCGCGAATCAGTACATCTCCGTCAAAATCGATATCTCCAATCGCCAGGTCCACATCGCCATCAACAGCCATCACGTCTGAAATAAGCACCCGGCCGCCCATTAGATATGGGCGTCCCTCTCTTGCTGCGTAAAGGTAAATACCGTCGTCCGAGGCCGTAACGCCTAACCCTTCGGGCAGCCGACAGTCGCGCCCCTCTACGGCGTGAAGCGTCATCCCGCGCACAGTGATGCCTGCCACGCCATTGTTGTACGGTGTTTTTTCCACCAGTACATCACCTTCGCGGGCGACAGTAAAAAACTCCTTTTCGTTGTATACAGGGAGCTCCGCTCGAAATGAATCTTTGAGCATGTTCGTTTTGAAACGGAAGTTTAGGTACGCGTCCGTACCTGCCGTGGCGGGTTTGCCTTGCGCGATAGAAACAGGCTCAAAAAAGATGCCGCTTGATACCGCCGTGCGTACCGCGTTTTCGTCAAGTCCATAGCTTATTTTATACTCGTCGTTAATGACGGAAAGCACCGCATCGTATGTGAGGGCTTTTCCTTCACCCGCCGGCGGCAAAAGCTGCAAAGTTGCCGTCATTTCGTCGCGTGCCGTGAGTACATAGATGCCTCCATCCACGGCCTTTTCTTCCTGCGGCGGCGCAATAAGGCAGTTCGTCTCACCCGCAAGCATACATTCGTTGAGCTTTGATATGTCCGCTTTTTCGATTTTACGGCGCTCAATATCGTAGCAGACAAGCTCGCTCTTAAGCGGCGAGTTTACACCCGGGTTGTAATAGAAGCGCACATGTACGCCATCCTGATCGAATGAGAAATCGTACCAGGGTATGTAATGTGACTTCAAACTCTCTTTCTTTTCGGAGCCGCTGACTGTAGCGTTCTTTTTGAGAAAGCCGAACGGCCCGCTCCGTTTCTCTTTTTCAGACACGCGATCCTCCTTATTGATTCAACGCATTCTGCAATTTCGAGCGGAATTTGAGCATAGCTTTGGAATGTATCTGCGAAGCGCGGCTCTCGGACACCCCGAGTATATGCGCAATCTCTTTGAGTGTAAGCTCCTCGTAATAGTAAAGCGTAATTACAAGCCTTTCCTTCTCGGGGAGGCTCTCAATCATATCTCCGAGCATGCGCTTCATTTCCTTGCTTTCCAAGCGCTCCTCGGGCGTTTCCGACGTATCCGGTACCACGGCGGCAATGCTCATTTCACTCGATACCAATTCTTCAAAATGCAATACGTTAAAGGTATGCGTTTTGTCGAGCAGTTTCTGAAGCTCCTTTTCCTCCATACCGAGATAATCCGCCACTTCAAAATCGGTAGGTGCTCGCAATAACTCTTTTTCAAGGCTTGCGTAGGCATTGCTTACAGATTGAATTTTCCTGCGCAGGCTCGACGGTGCCCAGTCCTGACGCCGCATATTGTCGATGATCTCCCCGCGTATCCGAAGCTTCGCATAGCTTTCAAAGCGTATGTCACGCGATATGTCGTATTTATTTATGGCATCGATGAGCCCAAGTACACCGCAACTTAAAAGATCATCAAAGTTGGAGTACCCTTCGTACGTAGGCATCAAGCGATACACGATGCTTTTTACGAGATAAAGATAATGCATGACGAGCTCATTCTTGTTTTCAAGCGAGCTGTCGCGCTTATAACTCTCCCATAATTTTTCTGCTGCGCCGCTGTTAACCTCAGCCATACTGCACCCCCGATCTAAGGTAAGGGGAGTTGAACTCTTGCGCCT
>JAEWZS010000177.1 GCA_023458355.1 Bacillota bacterium | reverse complement strand
TATCAAAAAGAGGGTGTTATTCAGGCTTTCGGCACGGATTGCCCCGTAGAAAATCTCAACCCATTTTGGGGTCTTTACTGCGCAAACACCCGGCTCGACCTTAAAGGAAGAGGTCCCTATCATCCCTATCAGGCACTTCCGATGGAGGACTGCCTTTATAACTATACTTTAGCAGGTGCATATTGTAGCGGCGAGGAGCATCTAAAAGGGCAAATCTGCGCAGGCCAGTTTGCCGATTTCATTTTCCTCGATCGCGATTTACTTAGTTCGGACAAAAAAGCCGTCCCCAATACGCAGGTACTTGAAACCTATATCGACGGCCGCTGCGTGTGGAGACGGGAAGAAGCAGATATCGAATAAAATATGTGGCGGTATGCACAATGACAGCATGCAAATTAAAAAACTATGGGTTTGTCAAGGGGCGCACCCCTTGACTATCTTCCGGCTTTGACGACATGCGCACGTCCGGCGAAGCCGGAGCCTTTCAGGCCAAGGCCTATGGCCTTGCGCGTCAAAACGGATGAAAGCCGAAGGCTTTCGTACCTTACACGCTTTACCGCTCGGAAATGCGAAGCATTTTAGGTAAAGCGTGCAAACTCAAAGAAGTGCCGCAGGGCACTTCTTTGATGCGCTGTTTACAGCGCAAAATGGAAGAACCTCAGAACTTCGAAATAATCATCCGCTGCAAAGGTTATCGTACGGGCATCCTTCAGAGCTGCACCGGGGTAGAAGCTGTTTGAAGTGGCAAGAAAATGCTCTTTATAATTGATTTCCACCTCAAAGTGTTTCGGGAGCGGGAACATGAAGTTTTCCCGCGGTTGACCCAAGCTCTCCTTCACCGCCTCGCGAATCTCGCGTACCGCAACATCGGGGTGCATGCCGAATGTGCCGCTTCCTGCGCCTTCTGATACCGCCACCGTAAATATGTTGGGGTTAACGGACTTAACCCAGTCGCAAAGGCCCTTATCGCCGCATACGCAGTACACAGGCACACCTACATAAGCCGCCGTGAGGCTGTTGATCAGTAGCTCGCTGCAGAGCTCGCCGTTGATCTTTACATAGTTGTTCTGCGTGGTCATGGTGTGGGATAAAGGATTGGTGCTCATTTGCGCAGCGCTGTGGTAGCCTGTGAACACCACGCCCGTGAAGCTATTATCAAGGCCGTACATCATGCAAAACGGATGCCGCGCCCAACCGCGGTATACGCTCGCCTGCTCCGGAAGTTGTGCGGGGTTGATGTTTCGCCCGCTGTCATGTGCGTCCTTCACGAGTATTTTCTCAACACCCGCGTCCAACGCACCCAGGCACGCCGCGTTCACCTCGCGGGTCATCTGTGTGGCAAAATATGCATAATCGCTTATGTTTTTTTCGGTCTCATTCCAGTGTGCAATGCCCGCGGTACCCTCGATATCCGCACTGATGAACAGCTTTTTCATAGCGTAATCCCCCTTATGCATGAGTCTTTTTTGCCTATGGAACCATTGTAAGGCTCACCGTGTATTTTTTCAACAAAGACCGTTTTCATTTAAAAATACGTCGATGTGCGCCTCGTAACCTTCAGGATCAACGGTGATACTTCGCGCATGCTTTGCACCCTTGCATAGCCAAAGCATCTTTTTTCCGCGCTTGGCCGCATAAAGCTTAACGCTCGCTTCGGGTAAAATGTAGGCATCGTCCGTACCGTGTATAAAAAGTATCGGCAAATCGGGAAGCCCGTTCTTTTCCTCTATGGCTTTTAGCGGTGATACGTCTTTCATGCTACAGCCGGTGCGTAGAAAATAGAAAAACGCGCCAAACGCAAGGAATGGAACAGCCGGCAGCCTGTGTGCTTTTTTAAGGTTGTATTGAAGCTGCTTACGCATGTCAAAAAACGGGCAGTCAGCTACGGTAAAGGAAAGCCGTTTGTCCATGCATGCTTGCATAAGTACCGTCGCAGCTCCCATCGATTCTCCGTGTGTGCCAACAATGGCATTTTCCCCAAGGCGCAAAAAGACCTCGTCCACAACCGCTTGTAAATCATATTTTTCTAAAAAGCCTAAAGTGGTGATGTTCCCTTCGCTGTTTCCGCTGTTTCTGAAATCGAAAAGGAGCGCGTTATAGTTGCGCTCCAAAAAAGGCTTAGCGTATTTGTAGGAGTTCACCGCGCAGCAGCCATGCCCGTGCGCTAAGACGACAGCCTTAAGGCTCTTTTCTTTTGCGGGTATCCACATGCATGAAAGGCGCGTGCCGTCGCGGGAGGTAAGCGTAAACAATTCTTTAGGAAGTGCGTCAAACTCGCCTTCGATCCAATGAAAATACGTTCGCTCGTGTTCCGCACCCTCTTCATAAGTAAAATGGCGCGGTTTTATAACATGCTTTGAAAGTTGGTACCCCACAGTGAAGCACACAATCAGAAAAAGCCCTAAAATAGCTAAAAAGATTTCCAAAGGATCACCTTAATCGTTGATATACACGCGGCGTACGCGCGGTGTTACAACACAGGTAAGCTCGTAGTTGATGGTGCCAACCTCTTTGGCCGCATGCTCAATGCTGATGCCCGGGTGTCCGAAAAGCGTTACTTCATCGCCGCGCTTTACGTCACTCCCTGTTACATCCGCCATGCACATATCCATGCAAACACGTCCGATTTGTTTATAAAACCGTCCGTTGATGTTCATTTCAAAGCGGCTAGATAGCCTGCGCGGAAGCCCGTCGGCATATCCGGCACAAATTACCGCACAGGTAATAGGCTTGTCCGCTTCGTAGGTGCGACCATAGCTGATAGTCGTGCCGGCGGGGAACTCTTTTAACTGCACCACATGGGACTTAAGCGCCATCACGGGTTTTAAAGGCCCCTGCTGCGGAACGCTTGAGGGATAAAGTCCGTAGAGCATAATGCCCTCGCGCACCATATCAAACTTTGCTTCGGGATGATATAGTATGCACGCGCTGTTGGATGCGTGGCAAACGGGAGGTCGTGCACCGTTTCTTTCAAGAATGTTTAGCACCGTAAGGTAGTTTTGAAGCTGCCAGGCTGAATATTCATTGCCGCGCTCCTCGTCCGCAATGGCAAAATGCGTAAACATGCCTTCAACATAAAGTCCCTGCATGGAGGAAATGCGAAGTATAGATTGCGCCGCTTCTTTGGCAGTTTCCGTACCTTGAGCAAAAAGCCCCAGGCGCGACATGCCTGTATCAAGCTTGATGTGTATCTTAAGTTTTGCACCCAATGCTTGTGCGGCATCCGAAAGAGCTTGTGCGTGCTCCTCATCCACGGCTGTCTGCATAACATCGTACTGTAGGAGAAGCTCCGTGTATTCAGGCGGCGTATAGCCCAATATGAGGATGGGCAGCCTTATCTCGGCGTTTCGAAGCTCAATAGCCTCGCTTAGCGAGGCAACGGCAAATGCATCCGCACCGTTTTTTTCTAAAAAACGTCCGCATTCCACGGCACCATGCCCATAGGCGTTTGCCTTTATAACGCACATAACCTTCTTCCCCGTGGCTCTTGCAAGGTCGAGGTTATGCTTCAGTGCGCTTAAATTGATTTCTGCCCATGTGCGGTTGTTAGCTGCAAGCTCCATAAGGTAGCTTCTTTCTTCTAAGATTGCTTTAAGAAAAGTGAAAATTAGGGCACTTTCGCGGAAATGGCGAAACGACATTTCCGCGAAAGCTAAAAATTATATGTTGCCGATCGTTGCGACCATGACCGCCTTAATGGTGTGCATGCGGTTTTCCGCTTCGTCAAACACCTTGGAGTGTTTGGAACGGAACACATCGTCGGCCACTTCCATTTCCTTAAGGCCGTACTTCTTATGGATGTCAACGCCTACGTCCGTTTCAAGATCATGGAATGCGGGCAGGCAGTGGAGGAAGATGACCTCGGGGTTATGCGTGCGTTTTAGCATATCCATCGTGACGCGGTACGGCTCCAATAGGCGTATGCGCTCTTCAAACTGCGCTTCCTCGCCCATGCTGACCC
Source organism: Bacillota bacterium (assembly GCA_023458355.1). Taxonomy (GTDB): domain Bacteria; phylum Bacillota; class Clostridia; order Christensenellales; family CAG-138; genus UBA7707. The sequence goes on along the minus strand of JAEWZS010000177.1, from coordinate 714 downwards.
AGACGTCGGTATAGATAGCGTCGGCACCTTCGACAGCTGCAATATCCTCGCTGAAGCTGATGTTTGCACCCGTTTCCTTAGCGACCTTTTGCATGGCGGCAACAAGACCTTCTTCGGGGAACAGGGATTTGGGAGCTATGCCCACAAATGTCATACCCATTTTGGCTGCGCCGATCATAAGCGAATTGCCCATGTTGTTGCGCGCATCACCTACGTAAACGAGCTTAACCTTGTTGAGGGGTTTATGTACATGCTCCTCGATGGTCATAAGGTCCGCAAGAATTTGTGTGGGGTGGTACATATCCGTAAGCCCGTTCCACACGGGCACGCCGGCATGCTTGGCTAGAAGTTCCACGGTCTCCTGATTGAAGCCGCGGTATTCTATACCGGCATAGAAGCGGCCGAGCACCTTTGCGGTATCCTCAAGGGATTCCTTTTTGCCCATCTGGCTGTTGCTTAAGAATGTGACATTTGCACCTTCGTCAAAGCAGGCCACTTCAAACGCGCAGCGCGTACGAGTAGAAGTCTTGTCGAACAAAAGCACAACATTTTTGCCGTCGAGCAGGCGGCTGCGTATGCCTGCGCGTTTTTTGGATTTAAGGTCGTGCGAAAGATCGAGCATGTAACGGATTTCCTCGGGTGTAAAATCGCGCAGGGTCAGTAGCGAGCGTCCTCTCAGATTGACGGGCATAGGTGTATTCTCCTTCTTCGTAT
>JAEWZS010000176.1 GCA_023458355.1 Bacillota bacterium | reverse complement strand
GGGCGAGATTGGGGGTAACATGCCCCGCGCTTCCGCCGCCGGTGAGAAGGATACGTTTTGCCATAAAAACCCTTTCAAACAATCTATGTTCCGCCTATTCATACTATGCGCATAACAAAAAAATTGTTTCGCAGTGAAATTAGCGCGGACAAGTCCCGCATCAGTATACCACGTTTTTTCTATGCGTCAAAGCTTCGGTAACGGTGCCTGTCGCGTTGCAAGAGATTTGCAAATATGGTATGCTTTAGCATGCCGGTGAAACCCGATGTATGATCCGGTATGCTCCTATACACATGCTTGCGGAGGTGTCGCCATGACGGATTTTTCCACCTGCTCCTGCCGTGAAGGAATGGAAGCCGCTTATGTGCTTTTATCAAAGCTGAGCTTTACGCGCGATGATCGTCCAAATTCCCCCTTCTCTCTTCTAGGGGCGTATTTGGATGCGCTAAACTACGGCGAAATGCTTACCGCATGCCGATGTTACCATGCTCTCACCGATGTACTTCTAAGCGCCCCCTCCCGTAGGGTAAGCGGTGATCTTTGGACCGATTATCTCCTTTATATTGTTGTGGAGTCCGAGCACCCCTTTGCAGTGGGCGCTTCGCAAAAGCACCGCGATGACGATGTGTTTTCGGCCATGCGCCATGAGCTTGATACGCTCTATGAGCTCACCAAGTTAAGCGATGCGGCTCTCAGGCGATTCGCGCAGGACCGTTATCGCGACCTCAAGCTCAATAAGCGTACGGGGCGGGACAGTGCAGAGCTTATGTCTACAGCACTGTGGTCGGGCAACGTCGCAAAGCCGACCAACGAGGAAAAACCCATCGTGCCGCCCACATCCATATTGCAGATGGATTTTGATTGGGCAAACTGGAACTATGGAGAAATGAGCCTTTCGGGCCGCTATGTTTCCGACGAAGCGCTTGAGGAGATCTACATCCGTCTTTTGAGCTTAAAGCCGTGGCCTGCACTCATTGATGATCTTTGGAACTTCTTTGCTTCCTACGGCTGCGGCGGCTTTATAAAGCACCGTGCATTCCAGTATGAGCGCGGCGGGCTCTTTCCACTCGACGAAAGCGTGCTTTCCTCCATGCCGGCCTCGGGGCTTTTTGAAGAGCAGCGCAGCATGCTTTTAGACAATACCATACGCTTCATGCAGGGTGCGCAATGCAACAACCTCGTGCTTACGGGACCGAGCGGAACGGGCAAAACCACGCAGGTTCTTTCGCTCCCCTACGAACTGCCCGAAGTGCGCTTCATTGCGGTGGATGCAAACACCTGCTTGAGCCTTACGCCGCTTTTTGAGCGTTTGCGCTTACAGCCATTGCGTTTTTTGGTATTACTCGATAACATGGACTTTCAATCTCCCGCTTCCGCGTCCATTTTAGCGTCACTTCTGGCGCTTCGCGCGCAGCCGGAAAATGTCCTTTTGTATGCCACCTCGTATTCCGGTTTGGGCGGTGAAAGCGCATTTCCTGTTGAGATCGTTTTCCCGTACCCGCAGCTTAAGGAATTTGTGATGCTCGTTACGGAAATACTCGAACAGGACAATGTCCGCGCCCCCTATGATGTGGTGCGAAACGCCTGTATCGACTACCAGGTGGACGCGCATGACCGTCTCACCTGTTCGGCCGCCATGCGCGTAGCAGAGGCCGTGAAGCGGGAGCTGTAGAATTCGTATTCATAAGGAAAGACAATAAAGAATTTATAAAGGCAGGTCATAGCAATGAGGCTATTTAACACCATGACAAGGCGCAAGGAGGATTTTGTGCCGTTAAAGAAAGGCGAGGTGCGCATGTATGTCTGCGGCCCCACCGTTTACAACTACTTCCACATCGGAAACGCACGCGCGTTTGTGGTGTTTGACACACTGCGCCGCTATTTTAAGTCGTTGGGTAATAAAGTCATCTTCGTGCAAAACTTCACAGACGTGGACGATAAAATCATTCGCCGCGCCAACGAGGAGCATGTGCCTTTTATGGAGGTAAGCGAACGCTTCATCAAAGAGTACTATCAGGATGCGGACTCGCTAAATATCGAACGCGCTACGGTGAACCCGCGCGCCACGGAGCATATCGACGAGATCATTAAGCTCGTTGAAAGGCTCATTGATGCCGGGCATGCCTATTCTACGCCATCGGGTGACGTTTATTTTGAGGTCAGAAGCTATAACGACTACGGAAAGCTCTCCGGTCAGTCCATCGAAAGCCTTGAAAGCGGCGCGCGTATTGAGTCGAGCGACGAAAAGCGTGACCCGCTTGATTTCGCACTTTGGAAAGCAGCCAAAGAAAACGAGCCATCTTGGGAATCTCCCTGGGGCAAAGGAAGGCCGGGCTGGCATATTGAATGCTCGGCGATGAGCATGGCTGTTTTGGGCGAAACATTTGATATCCACGGCGGCGGGCAAGACCTCGTATTCCCCCATCACGAAAACGAGATTGCACAAAGCGAGGCAGCGACCGGGAAGCCCTTTGCACGCTATTGGATGCACAACGGCTTTATCAATGTTGACAATCAAAAGATGTCCAAGAGCCTCAATAACTTTTTATTTGTGCGCGATATCGCAAAGGAATATGACCTCGATGCAGTGCGCTTCTTCCTATTAAGTGCGCAATACCGCAACCCCGTAAACTTCTCGCGCGAGCTCATCGAGCAATCAGCCGCCGCGCTAACGCGCCTTAAGACCACGCGCGAGCGCATACGTGACGCAGCTGTTAAAGAGGCAAAAACAGAGGAGGATGATGCCTTTATCGCCCAAGTCGGCGAATTTCTCACGGCATTTCGCGAGGCGATGGACGATGATCTCAACACTGCGGACGCCATTGGTGTACTGTTTGAGTTCTGCCGCGCGGCAAATACGTTTGTGACGGAGCCGCGTTCTAAAGACGCCGTCGATTTAGCGGCACGCTTTTTTGACGACACGGTATGGGTGCTCGGTATTTTGCAAAAAAAATCCGAGGAGGAACTCCCCGCTGAAGCAATTACACTCTTAGAAGAACGTGCTTTAGCGCGCAAGGAGAAAAATTTTAAACGTGCCGATGAACTTCGTGAAATTCTAAAAGGTATGGGCTTTGCCATAGAGGACGCAAAAGACGGCGCAAAGCTGAAGAAAATTTAGATGAACAAATAGTAAACATTGGGATTTGCTACCCATAGTATCTTGAATTTGCCAAGTTTTGCTTGGTATCATATGGAGGACATCATGCCAACCGATTTATCCTGGTTCGAATGGTTTCAAGCGGCCTTAGCAGCTTATCTTGTTATTGCGGCAATCCGCGGTAAAGGCCAGCTGTTCGAGAACCCGCACACCAAGTGCCCGTACGAAACGTACGTGCGTGTAATGCGGATCCTGTCAGCCGTTTCGGGCGTACTGCTGCTCACGGGGGCAATTTTACGCCTGACGAACGTCGTCTCCTCCGAGAGCGTACTCGGTTGGGTCATATGGGGCATAGGCTTAGTATCCATTGCGGCAATCTTCGTGTATAACATCAGAATGACCGACCGCAAGGCGGCTGCCGCCGCACAGAAAAACGCCTACGAATCTGCCCGTAGCAAGGACCCCCTTCGTGCCGCTTTCGTGTTTGACGACGAAGAAGAGGAAAAGAAAGACGGAGAAAAACAGGAAGACCGGGAACAAAAAGGCGACGCGTAACGTTATTTTTTAAAAGTCGCAAAGGGAAAGAAAGGAAGGTCACCCATGAACAAGGCAACGCTGAAGCGGACGATTGTGCTGGCGCTCATCGCCATCATGCTCTTTTCTGTGATGCTGCCGGCAGCTTCCGCCGAAACGACGGCTGTGACCGGCAAAACCACGGCAAAAGTATATTTCCGTCAGAATCCCACATCCTCAGCCAAACCCTATGTGGTAGGCTGCAACCGTATCGAGAAGGGCGCCGAGGTACATGTTCTCGGCTTCATCGGCTCTTTCTACCAGGTCAGCTATAAGGGCTATACAGGCTATGTGAAAAACACCGAGCTCACGTTCTCCGGCGCTGAAGCCGCTGCCAAGGAGCTCCTTTATTTCCGCTCTACCGCTACCTCCTCCTCGAGTCTGAAATACCGCGTGGCAGGTTGCCCCGAAATCCCCCGCAACGCCGCGGTAAGGATTATCGGTTCGAGCGGCAGCTACGCAAAAGTAGAATATAACGGTTTTACGGGTTATGTCCGCACAAGGGACCTCGCCGTTAATGTGACCGACCTTACCCCTAAGCTTGAAAGCTATACTATTACCGATGTCGGGCCGTTTACAGGCAAAACAATCGCCGCGGTCAACTTCCGCCAGTTCCCCGAGCGGAGCACGCTTCTTGTAACGAAGGCCGAAACGATCAAAAAGGGCAGGACCGTTACCGTTACAGGCGAAAGCGGTGACTTCTATCGTATCAGCTACGCCGGCTACACAGGCTTTGCCTTAAAAGCCGATGTAAGCGTGGGTGCACTCATCAACTACACCGTGACCCCCATTGAGCCCGCAAAGACCGGCACGACGCTTGACACGGTCAACTTCCGTATCTATCCCTCGTCGGATTCCGATCGCATACCGCAGCTTGAGAAGATCAAGAAGGGCGTTACAGTCTCTATCACCGGTACCGTGGGCGAGTTTTACCGCATTTCCTACGGCGGCTACACCGGCTTTGGCTATATTAGAGACGTCAGGCTCACCGACGGCTCCACCACCGGCAATACCAACTATACCGTGACCCCCATCGACCCGGCGAAAACCGGTAAAACGCTCGATGTGGTAAACTTCCGTATCTACCCCGAAGCAGGTTCCGCGCGCATCCCGCAGCTTGAAAAGATCAAACGTGGCGTCACCGTTTCCGTCATCGGCTCCGTGGGCGATTTCTATCAGATTTCGTACGGCGGCTATACGGGCTTTGGTTACAAGAAAGACGTTAAGCTCAATGACGGCACCGGCACCGGAAACACAGGCGGCGGTACCAGCGCAACCATCCCCTCCGGCGCTCCCACCGAAGTTGCCGCCAGGATGAGTGCAGCTTATTCTAAAAACAGCGACGTCGTCGGCTACATTTATATCCCCAACACCAAAATCGACTACCCCATTTACAACAACCGCTACGACACCGCCAAAAAGGACTTTGTCTATAATTTAGACTATACACACCTTTTCACCATGGCGAACCCGAACGCACCGGGTATAGCTTGCATCATGGGCCATAACATGCGCTCAAGCCTCACCATGTTCCACTATCTGCACCACGTACAAAATAGACTCCTTGGCAAGTCCTCCTGTGAAAAGTGCGGCAAGAGCGTTTCGGGCATCGACAACAACACCGTGTTTACCATACTCTACGACGGCTTTTCCTATTACCAGCTGTTCGCCATGTATGAGACATCCTCGTCTGAGCCGAGATCCACTCTCAACTATAATGCACTTAATTCCAACGCCTCCGGCTCTGCCAAGCAGGAATGGATTGATTACTCCATCAGCCGTTCGCAGATCAACTTCGGTGTCCCTGTATCCGCGAGCGACAAACTCATCGTCCTCGTGACCTGCGGCGATAAGATCGGCGGCTCAACCGGCGCAAGGCTATATATGTGCCTGAAGGCTGTGGGTTAATGCTTCGCATTCGAGGAAATTGCTACGCCATTTCCTCGAGAAAAGTTTGCGCGGTTTGCCTAAAATGCTCCGCATTTCCGGGCGGCAACCCACGATAGGAACGAAATCCTACGGATTTCATCCGTTTCGGCGCACATGTCGCCGAAGCCGGATTAGAACCTCCGAAGGGAAAAGGATTATCACTTGCAGTTTTTGCTCGGGAGTTGCACCACATATAGGTGCAAAAACCTTTGCGATTGCGCGTGATGTTCGAATCATCTTATAGAAAAATCAACAGGGCGGGAAATCCCGCCCTGTTGTTATACCGTTATTTTCTTTATTTCAGTATTTCCTTCATCATTTCGTCAAGCCAGTTCCCTTCAAACGCCTCTATGGTTCCGCCGTCCACAGCCTCGGCGAGTTTAGGATCGATCGGCAGTTTTGCCGTGTTTTTCACATTAAACTTTTCCGCCACTGCATCGATCCGGCTTTCGCCGTATACGGAAAAATGCTTCCCGCAATCGGGACATACGGCATAGCTCATGTTTTCCACAAGCCCTAGTACGGGGATGTTCATAAGGCTGGTCATGTGAAGTGCTTTTTCAACAATCATGCCGACGAGCTGCTGCGGGGAAGCGACTACGATTACGCCGTCAAGAGGTATGCTTTGAAATACAGTGAGAGGTACGTCGCCCGTACCGGGAGGCATGTCGATAAACAGTACATCTACATTGCCCCAGATGACATCCGTCCAAAACTGCTTTACGGCACCCGCAAGCACAGGCCCACGCCATACCACGGGATCTGTTTCGTTATCTGTCAACAGGTTTAAAGACATAATCTCTATACCGGTGTTTGATTTAACAGGGTAAATGCCCGATGCATCTGCCTCTGCACGCGTTGATAGTCCAAACGCTTTGGGTATGGACGGACCCGTTATATCGGCGTCCAAAATAGCAGCGCTTTTCCCCTGCCTAATTGATAACACCGCAAGCAAGGACGTAATCAGGGATTTTCCTACACCCCCTTTGCCGCTCATAACGCCGATTACCTTTTTGATATGGCTAAGTTCATGCGGTTTTTCCAAAAAACTGCGTTCCTTCGTGCGGCTTTCGCAGTTGCTCGCACATGTGGAGCAGTCATGCGTACAATTGTTGGCCATGGTCCTATCCCCTTTCATCCATTAAGACTTATGGTACGTTTAACATGAAAGATTGTCAAGGCGTTGACAAAGCTGCTTTTCCCCCGTTTTGAACTGCATTTTCTCCGAAATATATCTTCCGTCCACTCTTTTTTACGTCGTTCTATTGTTATATAATAGAATCGGTAACATAATACGATGCATGTCTTTTTTGGAGGTAACCGATGGAGCTTCTTAAAAAAACCCCGCTTTACGATGCGCATATTGCGCTAAATGCAAAAATGGTGGACTTTGGCGGTTGGGCGCTTCCCGTACAGTATACGTCCATCCTCGAAGAACATAAGGCTGTGCGCGAAGCTGCCGGACTTTTCGATGTTTCGCACATGGGCGAGCTTTTTGTGCGCGGTAAAGACGCATTTTTGTTTTTACAGCACATGCTGACAAACGACCTTACCGGTTTAAGTCCCGGTCGCTGCCGCTATTCCATGGTATGTTACGACAACGGCGGCGTTGTAGACGATGTTCTCGTTTACATGTTTTCCGATACCGAGTATCTGCTTGTAGTCAATGCGAGCAATACTGAAAAAGATTTTGAATGGTTTAATTCCCATGTACAAGGCGATGTAAAGGTAACGAACGAAAGTGCCGATTATGCACAGCTTGCTTTACAGGGGCCGCGTTTCTTGGAAGTGCTAAATGCAGCAGGCGTTCACGATGGGGTACCTGAGAAAAACTACAGCTTCACCGAAAACCTTAGCGTTTGCGGCGTTTCCTGCCTTGTTTCCCGCACCGGCTACACCGGCGAGGACGGCGTGGAGTTTTATTGCGCACCTAAAGATGCCATAAAGCTACATAAAGCGCTTCTTGACGCAGGTAAAGACGTAGGCCTTCTCCCCTGCGGTCTCGGCGCGCGCGACACGCTGCGCTTTGAGGCGGGCATGCCTCTTTACGGGCATGAAATGGACTCTACCATCACTCCGCTTGAAACCAATATTGCGTTTTGCGTGAAGCTCAATAAGCCGGAGTTCATCGGCAAGGACGCTATGATTAATAACCCGCCCAAGAGGATGCGCATAGGATTAAAACTCATCGACCGCGGTATTGCCCGTGAGCACGCGGATGTTTATGCTAAAGAAGAACTTGTAGGCCATGTCACCTCGGGCTCACCCGCACCGAGTTTGGGCGGCAACTACGCTATGGCGCTTGTTAACATGGACAAGAGCGACTGCGACGAGTTTTTCATCGACGTACGAGGCAAAAAACTTTTGGCACAGCGTATTATGCTGCCGTTTTATAAGCGCCAGAAATAACAAAACTATCTGCATATAAAACAATTGAGGAGGACGAAAGCATGCTACCTACCGACCGTAAATACACCAAGGATCACGAGTGGATCCTCGTCGAAGGCAATAAGGCGACCATCGGCATCACCGACCACGCGCAAAACGAATTGGGTGATATCGTGTTCGTAGACGTTCCCACCGTCGGCGACAGTTTTAACGCAGGCGATTCTTTCGCCGTAGTAGAAAGCGTAAAGGCCGCTTCGGAAATTTACGTGCAGCTTACAGGCAAGGTTATCGAGGTCAATGAAGCTCTCGAAGCAGAACCCGAACTCATCAATGCTGATGCTTACGGAGCGTTCCTCGCTAAGTTTGAATTTACCTCTCTCAACGAAGACGCGCTTCTTACGGCTCAACAATACGAAGCGCTCATCGCGGCGGAGGCATAAAAATGAAAAGCTACGTTCCCCATACGGAGGAGGAGCGCAGTGAAATGCTCGCGACACTCGGCATAAACTCCATCGATGCGCTTTTTGCCGAGGTGCCCGAGGCTTTAAAACTAAAAAAGCCTCTGGCTCTTCATCGCGGCATGAGCGAAGCGGAGCTTCGCCGCCATTTAATGTCACTCGCCTCCAAAAACGAAACCAATATGCCGCTTTTCCGCGGCGCAGGTGCGTACCGTCATTACATTCCTGCGGCGGTGCCCCAGCTTGCCATGCGGAGTGAGTTCTATACCGCCTACACTCCCTATCAGGCGGAAATGAGCCAGGGCATGCTGCAGGCGATTTTCGAATACCAGTCCCTCATCTGTGAGCTCACGGGCCTCGATGCCTCCAATGCATCCGTATACGACGGCGCATCCGCCGCCGCTGAGGCCATGTTGATGCTTCGCGACGTCAAACGCAAACAGAAGGTTCTGTATTCCGCGGGCCTCTCGCCTGACGTGAAAGACGTACTAAAAACCTACGCAAGATTTGCTCGTATTGAGTTGACTGAAATTCCACTCAACGATAAAGGCTTAACGAATCGTGAATCGCTTCTTTCAAACGCAGAAGGCGCTGCGGGCTTTATCGCCGCACAGCCCAACTTTTACGGTTGCTTAGAAGATATGCAAGCCTTGAGCGACATTACGCATGGCTTTAACGGTCTCTTTGTCGCTTACGTGAACCCCATTTCCTTAGGGCTTCTCAAGCGCCCCGGCGAATATGGCGCAGACATAGCTATAGGCGAGGGCCAACCGCTCGGGTTGCCGCTTAGTTTCGGAGGCTCCTATGTAGGGTTTATGGCTGCTACGAATAAGCTTTTGCGAAACCTCCCGGGTCGTATTGCCGGCCAAACCGCAGATGCCGAAGGCAACCGGGTGTTCGTTCTTACATTGCAGGCGCGCGAGCAGCATATCCGCCGCGAAAAGGCATCGAGCAATATCTGCTCCAATCAAATGCTTTGCGCAATCATGGCAAGCATTTACCTTTCGATTATGGGCAAGCAGGGCTTGAAAGAAACGGCAGTACAATGCCTCCAAAAAGCGCACTATCTTGCCGAGGGCATTTCCCATGTAAAAGGTCTGAAGCTTCGCTATCCCGAAACGCCTTTCTTCCATGAGTTTTTAGTGGACTCTACTGTGGATGCGGCCGTTATCAATGCGCATCTTAAAAAGCGCGGCATCGTCGGCGGTGTAAGGCTCTCCCGCTTTGATAAATCCGATTCGGGTGCGCTATGGTGCGCAACAGAAATGAATACGCGCGAAGAGATTGACGCTGTACTTGAAGCTTTAGAGGAGGTGTGCAAATGACACGCTCTTCCTATCCGCTCATCTTCGAGCGCAGCCACCCCGGACGTAAAGCCTACGATCTTCCCCCGCTCGACGTACCGGCACTTCAAAATATACTTCCAAATGAACTTCTTACCTCTCAGGCACCGGAGCTTCCTGAGCTTGCAGAGGTGGATGTGGTGCGCCATTACGTAAACCTTTCCCGCCGTAATTTCGGCGTGGACAACGGATTTTACCCACTTGGCTCTTGCACCATGAAGTATAATCCAAAAATTAATGAAGAAGTCGCCACCCTATTTAATGATCTTCATCCCCTTGCCGATGAAGACCAGGCGAGTGGCGCATTGGAGCTTATGCTTAGCCTTGATCGCGCGCTTTGCGCCATCACAGGCATGGATAAATTCACACTCCAGCCCGCAGCGGGCGCACATGGTGAAGCAGCCGGCATGATGATCATCAAGGCCTACCACGACATGCGGCAAGACTATAACCGTAACGTCATCATTGTCCCTGATTCCGCGCATGGCACAAACCCCGCTTCTGCAGTCATGGCCGGGTTTACGACACGCGAGATTAAGAGCGCACCGGACGGAGGCATCGATCTTAACGCACTTCGTGAAGCCGTAGGTCCCGACACCGCAGGACTCATGCTCACAAACCCGTCCACACTCGGGCTTTTTGAAACCAATATAGAAGATGTCGCAAAAATTGTCCACGATGCAGGCGGGCTATTGTACTACGACGGCGCAAACCTAAATGCTATCATGGGCATCGTGCGCCCGGGCGACATGGGCTTTGACGTGATGCACCTAAACCTCCACAAAACATTCTCCACCCCGCATGGCGGCGGAGGACCGGGCAGCGGTCCCGTAGGCGTAAAAAAGGAGCTCATTCCGTTCTTGCCGTACCCTGTGGTGTTCGCGCACGAAAACGGACCCGCTACGCTCGATTATGACCGTCCTCTTTCCATAGGTCGCGTCAAGAGCTTTTACGGCAACTTTACCGTGCTTGTCCGAGCCTACGCCTATATACTGAGTCTTGGTGCGGAGGGCTTAAGGGAAGCATCTGAGATTGCCGTGCTCAACGCCAACTATGTAAAGCATGCGCTTGAAGGCATCTATGGCGTGCCCTACCCCCGCACATGCATGCACGAATGCGTGCTTACCCCGGGCTGTGTGGAAGAATGCGGCATCCATACCACGGATATCGCCAAAGCACTTATCGATTTCGGGTACCACCCGCCCACAATCTACTTCCCGCTCATCGTACACGAGGCTATTATGATAGAGCCTACCGAAAGCGAGAGCCGCGAAACGCTCGACGCGTTTATCGATGCCATGAAGAAGATTGCCGATCTTGCCAAAGAGAACCCCGAAGCATTGCACAATGCGCCGATAACCACGCCCGTGGGCCGGCCGGATGAGGTTGCCGCGGCAAGAAAACCCGTGGTACGCTATGTGAAACCGACTGAATAACAATCTGCTACTATTATTGCGCCGCTTCGCATAAACGAAGCGGCGTACTTATAAGTCTACAAAGAGAAAGGGGACCACTATGGAACTATCCGTACTCAAAGAGAATTTTAAGGCTTACCAAAAAAAGATGCACGCTTACAGGCACGCCACGGGCGTTATGCAATACGATTTCGAGACTGTTATGCCAAAGGGTGCCAGCGAAGGCTTTGGTGAAACAATCGGTGTTTTGAGTGAGATCATCTACAACCTCAGCGTCAGCGACGAGCTTCGTGATATGATTGGTGAGCTTCTTGTACAAAAAGACGCAATCGACTTTCAGACACGTCGCGAGGCCGAAGAGCTTTTAGAAAACATCGAGAAGATTGAAAAAATACCGGTTGAGGAATATGTTGCCTTTCAGAAGCTTACCACCAAATCTAGCTCAGTATGGCACAGTGCGAAGCCCGACAATGATTATGCCTCCTTTGAGCCGTACCTGAAGGAGATTATCGAATACCAAAAGCGCTTTGCAGGCTATATGAAGCCTTCTCTTAACGCCTATGACGTTCTTCTGGACGATTTTGAGCGCGGCATGACGCAGAACATACTCGACCCCTATTTCAAAGCCGTACGCGAAAGCCTGGTGCCTCTCATTCATGAAATAGGCAACGCGCCTGCACCCGATACATCCTTCCTCGAGCTCCCCTATTCGATTGAAAGCCAACGTGCCTTCTCCGACTATCTGATGGAGATACTTTGCATCGATAGGAACTATTGCAATATCGGTGAGGTGGAGCATCCTTTTACGATCAATTTCAGCAAACACGACGTGCGCATCACCACCCACTATCACGAAAACATGATGCAAGACAGCATGTATAGCGTCATCCACGAGGGCGGTCATGGGCTTTATGAGCTCCACACCGGCGATGAACTCATCGGCAGCGTACTCGCTACCGGCGCGAGCATGGGTTTGCACGAATCGCAGTCGCGCTTTTATGAAAATATCATCGGGCGTAGCGAAGCCTTTATCGAGCACATTTTCCCAAAGATGAAGGAATTCTTCCCAACGCAGTTAAAATCCGTAACACCTCGTCAGTTCTTCCTTGCCGTGAATAAGAGTACGCCGTCGCTCATTCGCACGCAGGCAGATGAGCTTACCTATTCACTCCACATCATGGTGCGCTACGAGCTTGAAAAGCGCCTTATCGGCGGTACGCTTTCTACCAAAGACCTGCCCGAGGCATGGAACGCCATGTACAAAGAATATCTTGGCGTCACTGTACCTAACGACCGTGAGGGCGTGCTGCAGGATTCACACTGGTCCTTTGGTGCATTGGGTTACTTCCCCTCCTATTCCATCGGTAGCGCCTATTCTTCGCAAATGCTTTCGTCCATGAAAAAGGATCTCGATGTTGACGGGCTTGTTGCTGTGGGAGACTTAAAACCCATCATCGCATGGCTCACAGAGCGCATATATAAGTACGGTTGTCTCCTAAAGCCCAACGAGCTTGTTCAAAACGCTTGCGGTGCTCCTTTTGACCCAACCTTTTACACAAATTATCTTACAAAGAAATTCCGAAACATCTATGGGTTATAAAAAAACACCGCGTAAAAATCAATGTATAAACCGCATAACCCTAAATTTACACCCTCAAAAAAGCAAGGTATCACCTTGCTTTTTTTTAATCTAAGAACCATTAAAAATGTATAAATCAGAACTTGTGTATACGCATTTTTTCCACAGCTCAAAAATATGCAGGTTGTGAACGCTGTGGAAAAGGGTTAAAAAAAGGCTTATAGGCTTGTCTTTACCCTGTGGATAACTCTGTGGACGGTGTGGATATATCTGCCTTTATTCATGTGCATATACAGTACAAATGTCATCTTTCGACAGGAGTATGCATAATAAGAAATTTTTCTCCCTGCTTTGCCGGTACGTACTTCGTATAACACGCAAAGTGGAAGAATATAGTCTTGATAGGGCAGAAGATATCCTCTGCTCTACATATCCCGGGGAGGATACCATATGCTGCGCAAAAAATTAGCCGCGCCATTCCGTCGTGCAATTCACACGGCGTATGTGCTTGTTTTTGTCCTCGTTACAGGTATTTTCCTATCTCGCGCGACAATGGAAGGCGGTTTTTTATATGCGAGCGGTTCCATTCAGGAGAGTCGCTCTTTCATCGTGGTAGTGGATGCAGGCCACGGCGGCATTGATGGGGGTGCTGTGGGTTCAAAAAGCAAGGTCGCCGAAGCCGGACTAAACCTGACAGTCGCCAAGCTTGTAGAGGAAAAACTAAAACAAAGCGGCATATACGTATTGATGACTCGTACCGACGAAAATGCACTTGCAAAAGGCAAAAAGCCCGATATGCAGGCACGAAAAAAGATAATGAACACAGAAGGCGTCTCCGTCGTCGTAAGTATACACATGAATAAATTCACCGATTCTACCGTTCACGGTGCCATGGCTTTTTATATGAAGGACTCCGAAGAAGGAAGAAAGCTTGCACAGTTCACAATTGACGCCGTTTGCCTAGCGACCAATCAAAAACCGCGAAAAGCTGCAAATGCTGACTTTTTTATGCTGCGTGAAAGCCCTTCCCCATCGGTGTTGGTGGAATGCGGCTTTTTATCCAACGCTAAGGAGGAGCAAAAACTTCTTGATCCCGCTTATCAGGAAAAACTCGCTACAGGCATTGTACGAGGCATCATCGATTATCTTAAAACTCTTCCCATTGATGAGTACGAGAAGAACTACAGTAATTTTGAGGGGGAAAATGACGGATAAGAATATCCATCCATTGAAGCAAATTCTTTTTCATGCTATCTTAATGGCATGACATATAAAAAAATACCTTTGCCTCAAGGTTTTTGCTATGCGGACGATTGCGGTTTGTCCTGCATTACAGACGCGAAATATTTCTCTTTTGACAACTTTACAGGCAGGCCGGTTGTAGGCTACAACGCGCCTTTTGTGGTGCTGAGCAATTCCGTTGCAGCCTCTCTCAAACGCGCAGAAAAGCTATTTACAAAGCAAGGTTTATTGATAAAGTTATACGATGCCTACCGCCCTCAGCGCTCCGTAGATGCGTTTACCGCATGGGCTCTTGATACTTCTGACACCTTACAAAAAGAAACCCATTATCCAAATATTAAAAAAGAAGACCTTTTTAAGCTTGACTATATTTCAAAGCGGTCTGGGCATACACGCGGCTGTGCAGTGGATCTTACGCTTGTTACTTTGGATACGCTTCAAGAACTCGATATGGGAACGAATTTCGATTTTATGGATCCTCTATCATGGCACGATACAAACGGGGTATTAAAAAAGCAAATGGAAAACCGTTTTATACTAAAGAATACCATGCTTACATGCGGCTTTCGAATCAACCCAATGGAATGGTGGCATTATGCGTTGATAGAAGAACCTTTTCCGGATATCTATTTTGATTTTGAAATCGGATGATTTGAATGAATTTAAATATTAAAAAAGGCGTCCGCTAATATCGGACGCCTTTTTAAATTCCTCTCTCTTATAACCCTGAGAACAGTCTGACGGGAAGTATAAGAAAGTAATATTTTTCTCCCTGCACAGGTTTTACCACACAGGGGCTTATACTACTGTTCATTTCAAGGAATATTTCATCCTCTTCAAGCGCCTTTAAAACATCGCTTACGTATTTGGCATTAAACGCTATTTCAAGTTCGCTTCCCATAACGGAAACGGCTATTTCCTCGTTGCTCTTACCGGCTTCTGAATTGGCAGAAATAGCGAGAGTTTCACCGGAAAAGGAAAATTTTACAAGGTTAGACTTACCTTCGCGGGCAATGAGTGAAACGCGCTCAATGCTGTCTAAAAGTTCCTGGCGGTTCACGCGTACGCGGGTGGTATGGTTTTCAGGAAGTATCTGCTTATATTTAATAAATTCGCCTTCTAACAACCTCGTCGTTATCTTTGTGTGTTCAAGATCTATCATTAGATGGGTCTTTGAGAAAACGACCTTTATTACATCGTCTGAATCCTCAAGTATGCGTCCAATTTCAAGCAAAGATTTTGCAGGAACGACTACCTTTTGCTCACCATCTACGCCATCCGTACTCTCACGACGCAGCGCCAGCCTGTAACCGTCAAGCGCTACCATGGAAAGAAGTCCTTCGCTGATTTCAAGAAGCACACCTGTTAAGATTGGTTTTGTCTCATCCTGCGCGGTAGCAAATATGGTTTGCCTGATCATGCTCTTCAAAGTGTTCTTTTTGATGTTTACAAAAAACTCCTGCCGGGAAAAAGGCATGGAATGGTATTCGGCTGCATCAAATGCCTGCATAGTGGCACGAGCGCGTCCGCTTTTCATGGTGACGGTTGTTTTATCAGTTTCAATCATGGTCTGCTCATCGGGCTGCCTGCGCGCAAGATCAGAGAAAAGGCGGCCGGGAAAAACCAAAGATCCTTCTTTATCGACGGTAGCCGGAAGAAGCGTTTCTATTTGTAACGAGAGGTCGTTACAACGCAACAACAGGTTGTTACCCTGTGCTTCCGCATAGATGCCTTCTAAAATAGGCATAGCCGTCTTCGAAGGCAATGCCTTGGCTATCACGGAAATACCGGCGTTGAGGTCAGCTGTTGAAATATAGAAGCGCATACGATCCCTCCGTTTACAACATATTTCTTAATAGTAGTAGTTCTAGTAGGGGGTTGGAAACTGTGGATAAGCCCCAAAAACCCAGAAAACAAGGTGTTTTTCTCCGTTGAGAAGCTTGTGGAAAAACATTCCCAAAATAGTTACCTTTTCAACACTTATCCCACAAAGCACATTTTCCACAAATTGTTATCCACATTTTAACATACCTTTTTTAACATTTGTGGATAAATATGTGGGTAAAACAGCATTACTTTTTGATACGTTTTTGCAGATCCTCCATGATGACTGAAAGATTCTCGTCCTTTTCGATGTCCGCAGCTATTTTTTTGCAAGCGCTGATAACGGTTGTGTGATCACGCCCGCCAAAGCTTCTGCCGATGCTTTTGAGGGAGGAATCTGTCATTTCCTTACAAAGGTACATTGCAATCTGACGTGGGTAGGTTATCTCCATGGTACGCCGCTGCGACAAAAGGCTGTCGAGGCTGATGGAATAATAATCGGCTACCACCTGCTGGATAAGCTCGATGGTAATCTTACGGTTTTCAAAGCCGGGGAGTATATCGCGTAAAGCGGTGTCCGCAAGCGTTATGTCAATGGGACGCTTTGTAAGGTTCGAGTAAGCAATAACCCTGTTTAATGAGCCTTCAAGCTGGCGTATGTTGGAATTCACCTTTTCAGCGATGAAGGTGATAACCTTTTCATCGATGGAAATATTCTCACTCATCACCTTTTTGCGTAAAATCGCGGCGCGCGTCTCAATATCAGGAGGCTGAATATCGGCGATGAGGCCGCCTTCAAAGCGTGAGCGCAGACGCACTTCTAGGGTTTGCATCTCCATGGGGGGCTTATCGGAGCTTAATATGACCTGCCTTCCATTTGTATGTAGTGCATTGAAGGTATTAAAAAACTCTTCCTGCAACCCCACACGCGTGGAAATAAACTGGATATCGTCTACCATAAGTACGTCGACGCTTCTGTACTTGTTGCGAAACTGCGCGTTTTTGTTTTCCTGTATGGCAAGTATCATCTCGTTCATGAAAGCTTCACTCGTGACATAGATGATTTTAGCCTTGGGTTTAGAGGAACGAATATGGTTTCCGATGGCATGCATCAAATGTGTTTTTCCAAGCCCTACACCACCGTAAATGAAAAGCGGGTTATAAGCAGAGGAAGGATTGTCGGCAACAGCCTTTGCAGCCGCATGCGCGAAGCTGTTGGAGTTGCCTATAACAAAAGTATCGAAGGTAAACTTCGGATTTAACTGCATATCGCGCGAAGACGTCAAAGATGTATTTAAAAATGTATCCTGCTCCACACGATAATCCTTGGCTTCATTTGGATCGACAAAGGATATGGTAAGGCTCATTTCATTTGCCTTGTTAACAGCGTTGGTCACGGTAGTCGTATAGATGTTGATAAGCGTGTTTTTTGCGATACTGTTTTGCGCGAGCAAAACAAGTGCGTTATCGCGAATACAAAGCGGTTCGATGGGAGATATCCAAGTATCAAAACTTGGCGTTGTCATCTGCTTTTTAAGCTCAATGATAGATTTTTCCCAAACGTACTGCGCCGATTGCATGCCCCAAAACCCCCCGAATGTTGATAACTATACCATTTTGTGAATAAATGTGTGGATAACCCTGTTCGATGAAAAAAGCCGGCCTGCGGGCGGCTTACAAGTATATCCATATCTTGCCTTTGCCCGACAGGAGCTAGGCTTGTCTTTAATGATAACAAAACCGTGCGGCTGTGGCAAGTGCGCAATTTCACGCTTAACTTATGAATTTTTAAAATTTGTGATGTGTACCATTGAAAAATACCATATCTTGTGACTGAATAAGCAAAAATCCGGTCCTTACAGAAAAATAAGAAAATAAGCGCTTTGGAGCCTCCCGTATTTCTTGACATTTCTACCGGCTTTCTTATATAATCTACTTCTGATAACCATGGTCAGCAAGTAGCGTACTTGTAATATGCAGGGCTTTTGGCGCGGGGTACGCGCTTTTGTTGCGCACTACGCCGTATTTCGCACCAAACGCCCTGAAGAAGATCAACGTAAAGTGAGGTGTATCGAGCAATGCTTCAGACTTACCAGCCCAAAAAAAGGCAGCGGAAAAAGGTGCATGGCTTCCGCCAGCGCATGAAGACCGCAAACGGACGAAAAGTTCTCGCCCGCAGGCGGCTTAAGAACAGAAAAGTTCTATCCGCGTAAAACGCGCTTCACGGCAGGCTTCGCTTGCCGTGCGCTTTTATCAAAGAACAGGTGTTTGCGCCGTACAGCTGTACGGTGCAGCAAAAGATTCCATGCGGTTTACGCATGAAAAAGGTTAAGCCAAAACTACGCAATGAAACGCTGTTATTCGCTCAAGCGGAACAAGAATTTCCGCCACGTATACCGCGTCGGAAAATCCAACGCAACCAAACAACTCGTTCTGTTGTGCGCCCGCTCTAAGGAGAAACGGGTGCGCGTCGGCTTTTCCGTAAGCAAAAAAATAGGAAACAGCGTTGTCAGAAACCGCGTTAAACGCCGTCTTCGCGAGGTGATAACCCCTCTCATCCCCATGATGAAAGAGGGTTACGACATCATTTTTATCGCACGCGAAGCCGCAGTTGAGGAGCGGTTTAGTGTACTTGCCGCTTCTATGCGGCATCTGATCACCAAGGCGAACCTACTCAAGGAACAGGAACGATGAGGGCATTTCTTAAGATATCTCTTTTGTCTTTGATACGGGGTTATCAGGCGTTTGTATCCCCGCTTCTGCCCGCGTCCTGCCGCTACATTCCCACCTGCTCACACTACGCCACAGAGGCTATAGAAAAGCATGGCCTTAAAAAAGGCACATGGCTTGCCATGAAGCGCGTACTCAGGTGCAACCCGTTTTCAAGAGGCGGCTACGACCCCGTTCCATAAAGGTAAGGGGCTAAACCCTTATCCTAAAGCATGCGGCGAAGATCGCTGAGGAAGGCAGTCCCCCTTCCCGCCGCAAATACATACTACATTGAAAATTACAGCACCCTCTCTACTTGGTGCGATGCTTTTTGAAAGCGAGGCAATTCAATGCAAGGCGATTTCTTTTTGACCACATGGTTTTTGGAAGCCATGAAATGGATTTATTCCAACATCGGAAGCGTATTTTTTACGATTCTCATCAGCACCGTAATCCTCCGCGCCATCACCGTTTTTTCCGATATCAAAACGCGTAAATCGAGCGCGCAGATGGCCGAGATTCAACCCGACCTCGCAAGGCTGCAGAAAAAGTACAAGGATAATCCGCAACGCTTTCAGCAGGAGCAATCCAAGTTCATGAAGGAAAAGGGCGTAAGCATGTGGGGCAGCTGCCTTCCCATGCTCATCACCATGCCGCTTTTCTTCTGCTTCATCGCTGCGTTCCGTTTCTGGTCCTACGAGCAGATGATTCGCCTTCTCGTAACAACCGGTGCAGAACAAGAGCAGCTTCTTACGTCGTTCAAATTCCTTTGGATCAACAATATTTGGCAGGCTGATAACGGCATGACCCCTGTTATCATGGATGCCGCTGCATTTTTAAAGACCCAGGACCTGTCAAAGCTTCTCTTTTTGAAAGATAATCCGCAGGTTTGGGATAAGCTAATTGAGATAGGGGTTGCCGTACGCGAGCTTGTCACAACGAAGACCGCTGACGGTATTGCAACCGTAGAAACATTCCGCTTTTTAACAGGTGAGAGTGCCGTAGCGAACTACAACGCCATCATGCAGCCTCTTGTTGATAAGATGTATCCCGGCGTTAATAACGGCTGGTTTATTTTGCCCATTCTCTCCGCCGGTGCACAGCTTGTTGCATCGTGGATTATGCAAAAGAACCAACCGCAGACTGCTGCAAACGAGCAGGCGCAAAAGACCAACAAAATGATGATGTACATGTTCCCCATCATGACGTTTGTCTTCTGCTTAAGCAACAGCGCGGCATTTGCCATTTACTGGACACTCAGCAGCATATTCGGTATTGGGATAAACTTACTACTCAACAAAAAATTTCCGCGCAAGGAGCCCGCACAGGAGGATAAAAAATGAGAAGCATCGAAGCGAGTGGCAAGTCCATCGACGAGGCAATCTTTAACGGCCTCGCGGAGCTTGGCACCTCCATCGACGAAGTCGAGATAGAAATTGTACAGCAGGAAACAAAGGGTGTGTTTGGCCTTGGCGCCAAACCCGCTGTCGTAAAGCTTACCGAGCGCGTACCCGAGGAAATTATCCTTCCGGAATATATGCAAAGCCATGAAGGGCACAGGGAAAGCCGCGGTTTTGAGCGTGAGCCCCGCCGCGAAAGAAATTTCGAGCAGCGCCCGAGTCGACCTGAGCAGCCGCGCCGCAATGAGCGCCCGCGCGTCGACGCCGCAGCCGTATCTTTAGAATCACGACTTTCAGAGCCCGAGAAAAGTTTATCGCAAAGTTCCGAGCCACGCATAGATAAGCCCCGCACCGACCGTAGCCGCAGTGATCGCGGTCCTCGTCGCGAGCAAAGCCGACAAAGTGAAAAGCCGCAGGAACCAAGAGAAAAAATCAAATACACGATAGAGGCCGCAGAGGGCAACCGCGCAGCGGAATTTTTAAAGGGCGTCGTTTCTCGCATGGGTGTGGATGCTAAAATACTTGCCGCGCAGGATGCGGACGGTCTTAAGCTCTACATCGACAGCGATACCATGGGCATTTTAATCGGGCACCGCGGCGAAACGCTCGATGCACTTCAGTATCTCGCATCGCTCTGCCTTAACCGCAACCGTAAAGAGGAAGGCTATCTTCGCGTTAACATCGACACCGAAGACTACCGCGAAAAGCGCGAGCAGACGCTAACGCGTCTTGCCCGCCGCCTCGCTTCACAGGTAAAAGCCACCGGCAAGCCTCGTTCGCTTGAACCAATGAATCCCTACGAGCGCCGCGTACTCCATGCCACGCTCCAAAATCACCCCTATGTGACCACCCACAGCGAAGGCGAAGAGCCTAACCGCCGCGTAGTGATAACGCTGAAGCAGCGCTAATGGGGTACGCTTACTTTTCTTGAAAGAAAAGTAAGACAAAAGAACTTTATGGTTTATAATTAAGCCGGATTTGATAGAAAATGAGCCCCAAATAGCGGGGCTCATTTTTTCGTTACTTCGACTTAAACACCATACTGTTGTCGTTTCTTCCAGTTTTGGGATACAATAACAGGGACGTTGATCTCTCATGAATAAAGGAGGCCGCATCGTGACGGATACCATATATGCACTTGCTACGCCCGCCGGAGGTGCGATTGCAGTCATTCGCATCAGCGGA
>JAEWZS010000175.1 GCA_023458355.1 Bacillota bacterium | reverse complement strand
CAACGCATACTCATTCCATCGTGACATACTGCTTCAATTCATCGGGAATGGTGATGCCGATAGCTTGTGCCACATTGCCGTTGATGGTGAAATCGAAATCCTTGCGCGACTCAACGGGCATTGTGGCAGTCGATTCACCGCGGAGCACGCGCACTGCCATTTCACCTGTCTGGTAGCCAAGGTTATAGTAGTTGATGCCAAGGGTAGCAAGCCCGCCATCATCTACCATGGTGCTTGCACCACAGATTACGGGAATTTTGTATTCCTCGGCGACTGCGCCTATGGTGGGCATGGCGGAGGCGAGCGTGTTATCCGTGGGTAGGTACATGGCGGCGCACTTACCCGCAAGCGACTGCATGGCCTGCTGCACCTCGTTGGCGTTGGTCACGGTCTGCTCAACAACCGTCAAGCCGCGCTTTTCAGCCTCGGTTTTTGCAATCTCCGCCTGGATAACGGAATTGTCCTCGCTTGAGGTGTACAAAATACCCACGGTTTTTGCTTCGGGCACAAGCTTTATTAGAAGGTCAAGCTGCTCCGCGATGGGGTTCATGTCGTTAGTGCCCGTTACATTGCCGCCGGGGGCTTCTAAACTATCGACAAGTCGCGTGTTCACGGGATCGGTCACTGCGGTGAAAAGGATAGGTATGTCGCTTGTGAGTGCGGCAATGGACTGCGCAGCCGGCGTTGCGATGGCGAGTACGAGGTCCGCCTTGTTGTTTGCGAAGCGGTTACCTGCGGTCGAAAGGTTGTTGGTATCGGCCTGTGCGTTTTGCACATCGTAGGCAACGTTTACGCCTTCTACATAGCCGTTGTCGGAAAGCGCCTGCACGAAGCCTTCGCGGGCAGCGTCGAGCGCGTTATGGGTGACGTACTGCAAAATTCCGATATTGATCATCCCTTCGGGCGCATCGGTAGCGGGGGAGGAGGTTTCAGGCGCGTCGGTTTTTTGGACGGGGGTTGCGTCTGCATCTGCAACGGAAGGGGCTTCCGCTTCTGTGGCACAGCCGAGCATGCTCACAGCGAGCAAAAGCGCAAGGAGCAAAGTAATAGCGGTCTTAGGGTTTTTCATGGGGACCTCCTAAAATATAATAAAAAATTGGTATGCCTTGATGGCGGTGGGTTTACGGTTTTTTGAGTAACAAAAAACCGTCCTTTGAAAACTCAAAGGACGGACGCAATGCCGTGTTACCACCTTTTTTCGCCTATGCCTCGCGGCAAAAGCCTCATCGGGTACCATCATACCCTATCGCTTTAACGGGCGACCCCGGCACCGTTCTACTCAGCCTATAAAGGCCTTTCCTCGGGCTGCTGTACGGATGAATTCAAAACGCAGCTTTGCCCCTCGCACCTACCGGGAACTCTCTTAAAAGCCAAACCGTTTCTATGTTTCCGCCTGTTCGCATTTGATTAAGGTGAATTATAGCGTCAGCATCGAAAAATGTCAACAGGAAAAATTAATTTTTATGCAGGATGGGCATTGCGCTGTTTCTTTCCGGTGTATTGTATATTGTGTCATTTCGAGTGCAGTAAGAAATTACCGAGGTTATAAACGCGGGCGGTACGAGATATCGGCGTGTGGTTTCCCTTAATGTCATTTCGAGCGGCCTCCAGGCGGGGGACGCCTTACGCCACTAGCCTGTGGGCGTCGCAGCGAGAAATCCCCTTCCGACTATAGCTGCAAAATCGGGACACATTTTCCGTTGCTGTTCTGGCTCCATGTTTGGGGCGGAGCCGATGCGCCGCCAGTGGCGGATAAAGCAAGGCGGAAGCCCAGTAAGCAAAGGAGTATTGCGACCTAAGAAGCAAGACGACTATTGCGAACTGCGTCTTCGCTTCGCTCTGAATGACAACGGCTCCGCAACCTCGCATAGATGCACCAAAAAACACCTCATTTACCTACCACGTTTACATGAATTTCTAGATATACCGAAAAAAACCTCTTTACATCCCGAAAGCGAACACCTATAATAGCATCTGTGATGTCAGCGCTGCTTACCGTCGAGACTTTGTGGTAAGTTCTCGATCCGGATCTGCGGCGTATTTTTATGCCCTTTTTATGGTGCAGAAACGGAGAGAAACTTGTTAAGATTTGACGAAATGAACCTGCCCGGGGATATTTCCCGGGCTATTGAAGACCTCGGTTTTGAGGAAGCCACGCAGATTCAGTCCGACGCCATCCCCTTGATGCGCGCCGGCAAGGACATTATAGGCCGTTCGCAGACGGGTACAGGTAAAACGCTCGCGTTTGCCGTACCTGCGGTAGAACTTATCAACACAAATGAGCGCGGTGTACAGGTACTTGTGCTTTGCCCTACGCGTGAGCTTGCTTTGCAGGCTTGCGGCGAGGTGCGTAAAGTTGCCCGCTATAAGCGCGGCGTAGAGGCCGCTGAGGTATACGGCGGCTCGTCCTTCGAGCGTCAGTTTACTCTTTTAAGGCGCGCCAACATCGTAGTCGGCACACCCGGACGCGTAATGGATCATATGCGCCGCGGCACGTTGAAGCTCGAACATATCAAGCTCGTGGTGCTCGACGAGGCGGATGAAATGCTTAGCATGGGTTTCCGTGAGGATATTGAAACCATTTTAAGCGAAACACCCGACAGCCGCCAGACGGCGCTTTTTTCGGCTACCATGCCGCCCGAAATACTTGCTCTTACAAAAAAATTCCAGCATGATCCGGAGATGGCGGCGGTGGAAGCCCCGCGCATGACGGTTGACAGCATCGAGCAGTTTTACTGCTCCGTACCCATGGGTAAAAAGCTCGAGGCGCTTGATCTTCTTTTACAGTACCATAGGCCAAGCTTGGCGCTTGTCTTTGCCAATACCAAGATGATGGTGGATGAAATCACCGAATATTTAGGTAAAAACGGCTGCAGCGCCGAAGGTTTGCACGGTGATATGAAGCAGGCGCAGCGCACTAAGGTGATGGAGGGCTTCAAGCGCGGTAAAACGCCCGTTCTTGTGGCGACCGATGTCGCAGCGCGCGGCATTGACGTGAGCGGTATTGAATATGTAATTAATTTTGACATTCCGCAAAACGCGGAATATTATACGCATCGCGTTGGCCGTACTGGCCGCGCGGGCAAGACCGGTAAAGCAGTTACGCTTTGCTGCGGCGGACGTCAGCTTGACGACCTTTTCCGCATCAAGCGCTTTGTGCGCTGTGACATAACGAAGATGAACCTTCCCTCCGCTGCCGATATACAAAGAAGCGGCGAGGAAGCCATACGCGCTGCGATTCGCGACGCCGTGGACGCGGGAGAGTTCAGCCATGCAACCGTTGTGGACGTGCTTGAGGCTGAGGGCTTTTCCTTGAAGGACATCGCTCTTTCGGCGCTCCAGCTTTGCTATGGCAAACCGCGCGAAACTATGAACCTCGTAGAGCCTCGCACCTACAACAAATTCGAGCGCCCCGAGCGCATAGGCTTAGCAGGAAACGTGCCGAACCTTGCGCTTAGCATCGGCAAAACGAGCGGCATTGCGCCCGCACACATCGTATCGGCCATTGCGCAGGCGTCGGGGCTTACGGGTGGCGATATCGGTAAGATTGAAATTCGCGATGACATCACGCTTGTGGCTGTTCCCGAAAGTGAGCTTGCTAAAGTAATTGCTGCCATGAACCGCTCGAAGATACGCGGCAAGTTGGTTAGCGCTACCGCTTACACCTACAAAAAGCCTGAGTTTCGTCCGCGCCGCGACTATGAGAAGCGTGAATACGGCGACAGGCGCAGCCGCGATTACGGCGAACAAAAGGATTACCGCAAATTAGCACCGAAAAAACGGGGGCGGTAGCCTTCGGCTTGGCTGCATGCTTTTACCTTACCTGACAATTTGTAGAATGTGCATATGAGGGGCGGGTTTTATATCCGCCCGTGGGAACTTAAGCGGCATGATTTCATGCCGCTCTACATTTTTTTATTATCCTTTGCTATAATAAACCCACCGACAATGGGAGGGCTATGTCATGGACACGTTTCAAGAGCTTTATGAGCGGCTTTTAGCCGCCTCTGCAAAAAACGATTTAAATTCTGAACTAGGTGCACTCAAGGCGGACGAGTTTGACCCGCATCATCTTGATTGTCTTTTAAACCCCAAGCGGCATCCGGTGGTTTTAAGAACGGGTGATTGTATATGCGGCATGGAAGAAGAACCGCCCTGCGCTGTAAGGTGCTTGTTTGACGCAATCTTTCGGGATGAGAGCGGTAAGATGAAGATTGACCCGACACGCTGTGTTGGCTGCGGGGATTGCATCGATGCGTGTGCCTGCCAAAAGCTCACCGAAAGCAAGGATATTCTGCCCGCACTATCGGCCGTGCACAGTGCCAAAGCACCCGTGTACGCCATGATTGCGCCTGCATTCATCAATCAGTTCACCTCAGATGTTACCCCGGGCAAGCTTCGCGCAGCGTTTAAGCGCCTTGGGTTTACCGGAATGCTCGAAGTGGCGCTGTTTGCGGATATACTTACCTTAAAGGAAGCACTCGAGTTTGATAAAAACATCGTTACCGAAAAGGATTACCAGCTGACAAGCTGCTGCTGCCCCATGTGGATTGCCATGATCCGAAAGGTTTACAACGAGCTTATGCCGCATGTACCCGCAGCGGTATCGCCCATGGTGGCGTGCGGCCGCGCCATAAAACTGCTTTACCCCGATGCTGTTACGGTATTTATAGGCCCTTGTATGGCTAAAAAGGCCGAAGCGCGCGAAAAAGACGTAGCGGGTGCGGTGGATTTTGTTTTAACATTCCATGAAATACGCGATGTGTTCGATGCCGCGCGCATTGACCCTTCCAAAATGAAGGAAGATGAGCGCGACCACTCCTCCCGTGCAGGGCGCATTTACGCAACCACCGGCGGCGTGAGCGAGGCTGTGCAGAGAACGGTTGCGAGGCTGAACCCCGATAGATCGATTGCCGTACGCGCTATGCAGGCCGACGGTGTGCTCGCATGCAAGGCAATGCTGAGCGATTTACATGCAGGGAAAATTGCCGCGAACTTTTTAGAAGGAATGGGCTGTGTTGGCGGCTGCGTAGGTGGCCCCAAAGTGCTCATCCCCAAAGAGGAAGGTCGCAAAAACGTGTATGAGTATGGTGATAAAGCCGTGTACCAAACACCTGCGGAAAATCCGTATGTGGTGGAGCTTTTAAGGCGGTTGGGATTTGATACCATCGAAAGCCTTGTGGAGCATAGTGACATGTTTACCCGCGATTTTACCATGTGAAGCGATTATGGAAGAAATACAAATTGCACTCACAGCAGCTCTCACGGATAAAACCTATAAAGTCGTTTTAAGCGCCCCAACGCAAAAAGGGAGCGCTTTAAAGCTTACCCTTAACCGCAAGGAGAATGGTTTCCAGGCGGAGCGGCGCGTGGGAACACAGGTGTTCCACGAAAACCTCACGGAGTCGGAGGCTTTTGCTCTTATTAAAGAGAGTCTTGGCGAACAGTTCCACCAGTTGAATGCATGGAACGGCGAGCATGAGTACATGGTACGTATTGCAAAAAGCGGCAAGGCGTTTTACACCAAAAACCGCACGGAGAATGCACCAAAAAAGGAAGAAGCACACAACCGCGAAAAGGACTACATTTTGAAGGAAGGCAAGCCCATAGGACCGCTCGAGGAGATGGGCGTGTTCACCAAGGACGGCCGCGTCGTCAAGTCGATGTACGATAAATATAAGCAGGTGAACCGCTTCCTTGAAATCGTGGATGACGCGCTTTCTTCACGCGATAAGAAGTTGCCGTTTGCAGCGGTGGATTTCGGCTGCGGCAAATCGTATTTAACATTTGTGCTCTATCACTATTTTAAAGAGATCCGCGGCTTTGAAAACCTTGATATGACGGGGTTGGACCTTAAAAAAGACGTGATTGAGCGCTGCAACAAAACCGCACAGAAATTTAACTCTGATAACTTGCACTTTCAGCTTGGCGATATTCGCGGCTTTAACCCCGAACAGCCAGTCGACATGGTTGTAAGCCTACATGCATGCGATACCGCCACAGATTATGCACTTTATAATGCCATTGAATGGGGTGCAAACTATATTTTTTCGGTACCATGCTGCCAGCATGAGCTTAATGCGCAGATGGCTTCAACCGGCCTTCCCATACTCACGCGCTACGGCATCGTTCAAGAGCGCGCTGCGGCTCTTTTCACAGACGCAATCCGCGCAAACCTTTTGACCGCCTGCGGCTATAAAACGCAAGTTTTGGAATTTGTGGATCTTTCGCATACGCCTAAAAACCTACTGATTCGGGCGGTCAAAGCAAACCTCAAAGAAGAAACCCGCCGTGAAGCGCTGCGTGAGGCGGAGGCGCTTATGAAGGAATTTCACTTAACCCCAACCCTATATACTCTCTTGGAAGGAAAATTAACCGGTAGGGGCGGATAGTATCCGCCCATAAGATGGGATACTATCCGCGCCTCCTATGTCATTTTATAAATTAAATAAATCCGTGTCGGCTTACCGTATACCGCCATATTTTATAGTATGACGGTCTTATTTTTGTACGATCACAATGCACAGCGCTTCGAGCGATTTCAAGGCTCCGAGCTCCCGTATCTTACCTACGGGCGTATTTCCATGCGCGGTTTTCTCGGGCAGAGTGATACCGATGTGGCTTGGACAGATCTGCGCTTACTTCAAGCCTACGACGCTTTTTGCGAACTGAATTCCGCAAGTGTATATGTTGGCGCGGGCTTTAAGCGCGTGGGGAGCGGGCTCCATACCGGGCAGTCCGCCCATTATGCCGGGCTCGCGCTACATATGGCGCAGGGAATCGGCAGCGTTGAACTTGAGCAGCTACGCCTTCTCGCGGCGGAATCAGAGGTGTTCTCCTATGTGGAACCGAGCCACTTAGCGCCCGTATGGGTGCATGCGGAGATAAGCGCCGCGCCGTCCTGTTCCCTTTCGCGCGGTTACCCCCATCTGTCGCGAGGGATGAGCGGGGTGCATGT
>JAEWZS010000174.1 GCA_023458355.1 Bacillota bacterium | reverse complement strand
CAATGTTGGCGTAGCTCACATGGACGTTTTTAAGCTGTAGCATCGCTTTCATCCTCCTTGCCAAGATACGCCTCAATCACGGCGCAGTCGTTTGCTACTTCGTCGGGTTTACCGCAAGCGATGGTTTCGCCGAAGCAGAGCACCATGATCTTATCGGAGATCGACATAACGACGTCCATTTTATGCTCGATAAGCACAACGCTGATGCCCCTATCGCGAATGGAAACGATACGTCTCGACAGCTCATCGAGGTCCTGCGTGTTCAAACCGGAGGCGGGCTCGTCGAGCAAAATGACCTCTGGCCTCGAGACGAGCGCGCGGACGATCTCAAGGTTTTTCTGCTGACCGTAGGAAAGGCTGCCCGCGGGCTCGTTGGCGTATTTAGCCAAGCCCATAAACTCGAGCACTTCCATAATTTCCTCACGGCTTTGCTTTTCCTCCTTCACCTTGTGCGGGAGGTTGAGCATAGCGCTGATGGGATCGCATTTCATGCGGCAGTGATGCCCTACAAGCGCATTATCCATTACGCTCATATCACGAAACAAATTGATGTTCTGGAATGTGCGCGCGATGCCGATTTTTGTACGGCGGAACGGCTTCATGTCGGTAATGTCCTGCCCCTTGAAGAGCACGCGCCCTTTGGTGGGGGTATAATACCCCGCAATCAGGTTGAACAAAGTGGTCTTGCCGGCACCGTTAGGGCCGATGATAGCGGTGATATCGCCCTGTTTGGCATCGAAATTTACATTATACACAGCGCGCAGGCCGCCGAAGGTGATTCCAAGTTCCTTGGTTTCCAGTATGTTCATGACTTTGCCTCCTCCTTATGCCTGCTCTGCTTGCCCCAAGGAATCCGGCCTGAAAGCTTGCCGTCAAGACGCTCGATGAATCCGCCCAAGCCTTTGGGTGCAAAGATAATGATTGCCACCACTGCAGCACCGTAAATCACAAGACGTACGTTGCCGAAGCTGCGTAAAAGTTCCGGTAAAATGGTGAGTGCCATACCGCCCATGATAGCGCCCGGGATACTGCCGATGCCGCCCACAACCATCATGGCAAGAACCGCAGCCGATTCGCTTCCGGCGAAGGTCTCAGGCGAAATGAAATGTACCTCGTGGGCATAAAGTCCACCTGCAACGCCTGCAAAGAAGTTTGCTACCATGAAGGCAATAAGCTTATAAAGCGTGATGTTTACACCCATCGCCTCAGCGGCGATGTCGTTTTCACGGATAGCAAGCATTGCCCTGCCGGGACGAGATGCAATGAGGTTGCGCGCAAGGATGATACCGAGCACAAGAACCACGAGCACGATGTAATAGTAGTTGTCATAACCCTTAAACGATATGCCGAACATTTCGGGGGAGGGGATACCCTTCACACCCTTCGTGCCGCCCGTAAGGGTTGTCCAGTTCACGATCATCTGGTACACCACTTCACCGAATGCTAATGTAGCCACGGCGAAATACATGCCCTTTAGACGCATCGTAGGAAGACCAAGCAGCATGCTTGCCAATGAGCTAACTGCACCGCCTGCAAGGATTGCAAGTCCAATGGGAACATCTAATTGGGATGAAAGCAGCGCGCTTGCGTAAGCACCGATGCCATAAAATGCAATGTGGCCTACCGACATCAATCCCGTACAGCCTGAAAGGATGTTCAGACTCAGCGTAAGCAGCGCAAATATCATGGCGAGGTTTGCTACATGCAGAATGTAGTTGCTCGTAACGATCTGCGGTAATAAAAACGCAAATATCAGCAGCACTGGAAAGCGCGAATATTTATAGACCTTTTGAAATATTGCCACCGGTTACACCTTCCTTATCTCTTTTTTGCCCATGATCCCGGTCGGCTTGAAAATCAACACGAGGAACAGTACGAGGAACGCAATGGCTGACTGCCACGCAGAGGATAGGAACCCGGCACCCAATGCTTCAAGTACGCCCAGCGTAATACCGCCGATCATGGAGCCGCCGTTGGAGCCGATACCGCCGAGCAACGCACTGGCAAATCCCTTGTTACCCATGGAGGTACCAAGCGTCGCTATGACGAAGTACACCGGTGCAATAAGCATGCCGGCAAAACCGCCGATGGCGGAAGCCATGACAAATGTAAGTGACATAGAGCGCTTCACGTTAATGCCCATGAGCCTCGCAGCCTCTCTGTCCTGCGCGGTAGCGCGCATCGCCTTACCCATGCGTGTTTTCTTAAGGAATAATGTAAGCAGGATAACGAGCAAAAAGCCGATTGCCATGTTCGCAAGGTTCTGAGGCACCAAAGTCAAATCCCCTACTTTAAAAGGGTTTTCGCCAAAGATGCTGCGGAAGGGGAACGGGTCGGCGCCGAAAATGACGCGAATGAGGTTGCGCAAAAAAATTCCCACGCCGATGGTGGCGATAAGGCGGCGCTGGTTGCTTGCGGAAATAAGCGGACGAAACGCGGCCATTTCCACCAAATACCCTACGATAATGCAGATGAGTATCGCTAAAGGAAACGCAAGAAGGAGCGGCAATCCCAGGAAAACATGCGTGAACAAAATGGCAAATGCGCCAATCATCACCATATCGCCCTGGGCAAAGTTCAACACGCCCCATGCGTTGTAAATGAGCACATAACCTATGGCGATCAGGCCATAAAGGCTGCCCATCGAAATACCTTGTATCAATTGCTGCAGGAAAAACACGGTAGCACTCCCCTTTTTACTGAATCAGTAAGACAACTCCAACAAAAAGTATCCCTTGGAAGAAACGCGGCCAAGCCGCAACAATTGTTGAAAGCAATAGTAGTATTGGCAGGCGGCGGGTTTTTCCGCCGCCCGCCTGTGTTGGTTTCAGGTTATTTTACAAGCTCGTACGTCTTGTCGCCAATGAGACGAACCATGAGGATTTCGGCACGAACGGCGTCGCCATTGGGTGCCATGGAGATGTTACCGGTAGCAAGCTCCATGTTTTGCACGGCAAGGATGCCTTCCATGATCTTGGCGGACTCAAGTTCCGGACCGGCGTACTTGAGGCCTTCAGCCATGATTATCATGGAGTCGTATGCCATAGCGTTGTTGGAATCGGGCATTCTGCCGTATTGCGCTTCAAACGCTTCGATGAACGCGGCCGCCGCGGGGCTTGCCTGCGTCTTGTCGGAGAAGAAAGTCTGGGAGTTGATGGTACCTAATACCGCATCGCCACCGAGCTCGTAGAGCTTCGCGTTGGTGAGGCCGCCGCCGCCGAGCAGCTGGGCTTCAATACCCATTTGCCTTGCCTGCTTGGCGATGAGTGCGCCCTGCTGATACATGGTCCACATAATGAGAGCGTCTGCGCCGGCTTCTTTTACTTTAAGAAGCTGCGGGGTAACATCGGTGGCGTTGGCGTCAAAGGCTTCGTTTGCAACAAGCTCTACGCCGTACTTCGCCATTTCATCTACGATCACTTCCATAGCGCCCGTGCCGTAGTCATCGGACTGGTAGAGGCAAGCGATTTTCTTTGCGCCCATTGTTTCGACAGCGTACTTAACGACAGCGCCTGCTTGAAGGAGGTCCGAAGCCTGTACGCGTGCAATCCAGGGGTTGCCGAGGTTGGTGACGGCTGCGCCCGAGGAAATGGGGGTGATGTGCGGGATTTCGGCAGCCTGGCTGACTTCCATGCTCGCAAGCGTGCAGGAGCTGTTGACGGTGCCGATGATGCCGATAACGTTGTCGCTGTAGATCAGCTTATTGACGGCGGAAACGGCGGTTGCCGGATCCTGCGCGTCATCTTCGATCACGAGCTGAATCGGCCTGCCATGGATGCCGCCGGCTTCGTTGATCTGCTTGGTGGCAAGCTCAACGCCCTCTACGAGCGTCGCGCCAACCATAGCGGAGTTGCCCGAAAGGGGACCGTAAACGCCGATGAGGATCGGTTCGCCCGAGGCTTCAGTAACGGGAGCTGCGGTTTCCGAGGTTGCGGGTGCTTCCGTTTGAACGGGTGCGCTTTCCTCGGGAGCATTGGGTTCCTGTGCGGGGGTGCAGGCAGCCAAAGCCAGCGTCATGAGAAGAGCGAGGGATACGGCTAGGATCTTTTTCATTTTTTTTCCTCCCAAATGTATATAGTTTCCAAGGGAAATTAATAACGTGTTAAGCGGCTCTCAGCCGGGTAAACAAAGGACTCGCGGCAAGCGGGATACAGTATACAATAAATGGGATACTGTATACAATCCACGGTGAGGTGGATAATTGCGCGCAGTTTCGCGCAAGTTCAATGAGATTTATTGTTGGGTTTAATGGTAAAGTTCCGCTTACTTTAAGACTAAGCAAGAACAAGAAAGGCGGGGGGATACGCTAAGAGCGTAGTTACAACTGTCGTCGCCGAATACTTTTAATGCTTGTGAGACAGGCGGACTTTGAATGATCCAGGTGTTCATTAAGCGCCTTTTCAAAAGCAACAGTATCTCGGTCTTTAAGTGCTTTCCAGATATTGGCATGCTCGTTTATGGCTTCGAACTGCCTCTGGCGTGTAGGAACCGCTGTTTCGCGAATATGGGTTGTGTCGATATTGGCAAAGGAACCGGCAAACGAGGTAATAGGGTTGTAGTTTTCCATTTCGAGCAAAAGCCGAATAAGAACCGGTTTTTTTGAGCATTTGACCAAAAGCAGGTTAAAACGGTCGTGGTTGTTAAAAAATACTACAAGATTGTCGTCTTCAAGCGCCTTATAACAGCGCTCAATGCATACGCGCATTTGTTCAAGCTCTTCATCGTTAACGTTTTGAACCGTTGGTTCTATGCTGTAAAGCTGAAGCAGCGCGCGGATGGAGAATACCTGTTCTACCTCATCCTCCGATAAGTAACCTCGTGCTGTGGTGCCCTTTTTGGGAGAATGCAGCACCAGCCCATCGCGTTCGAGCATCCTTAAAGCCTCGCGGACAGGCGTACGGCTTATGCCAAATACCTGTGCGTATGCGGTTTCCACAATGCGTTCGTTGGGTTTGATATCACCGGCGAGGATTGCGTCACGAAGTTGGATGTAAACGCGTTCGCGGTCGGACTTTTCGGGGCTGAGCGGTTGAACGTTGGCCATTCCGGACGAATTCTCCTTTTTATCCAAATCGAGACAGAAGCAGGACTTCGCGGGGGAGGGTAAAGAGGAAGATGTTCGGATTGCGTTTAAGATGGTATCCTGTATACAATCCTGTGATTTTGATTTATATATACCATAAGTCTTATATCTGATGCAAGCGTTTTATTTTCAAATTTCACAGGTATGATGTGGGAATGGAATCGACTTTGTTGATGAATTGGGAGAAAAGCAGGATTTAAGC
>JAEWZS010000173.1 GCA_023458355.1 Bacillota bacterium | reverse complement strand
ACAATAGGCGGTGCGGCCATTTCCGGGAACATCTTACTCGTATATTCACTTACCGGTTTTTGCAATAGCGACGCAGATACGAGCATTGACAACCCCATGATGCGGCCTGCGGAAAGGTCTGTGCCCGTGAGTACGATGATTCCGCCTACACCAAGTGCTAGAAAGCTTCCTGAGGCTGCCTTCTTTAAGACGTCGATGATCGATTCAAAAGAGAGGAATGTCGTGGCAAACTTAGCGTTTGTGAGCGTGTAGATTTCCACGTAGATCACAAGGATAACGAGCACGATGTAGATCGCGTTGTTGAGCAAAAAGTCGCCCCAAACGCGCAGTTTATCCTGCGTGTCAAGCGCGTCGTATGCGCGTTTTTTCTCCGCGAGCCTTGCAAATAAGCCTGTTTTAGGGTTTTTAGAGGATTTCTTATCCATAACGTCGTGCTCCTTCATACATACTTTGCTGCGAGCGTGAGAATTTCTTCTTGCGAGGTGGTCCGCGCGTTCACTTCACCGGCGATTCTGCCGTTGCTCATGACGATAATGCGATCGCATACACCCAACAGCTCGGGCATTTCACTGCTTACCATCAGCACCGTTTTACCGGATGCGGCGAGGTCAATCATGAGCTGGTAAATTTCATATTTTGCGCCAACGTCGATGCCGCGCGTCGGCTCGTCTAAAAGAAGTATGTCGGGCGTAGTAAGAAGCCACCTGCCCACAATCACTTTCTGCTGATTACCGCCGGAAAGCGAGCGTATTTTTGTTTTTTGTGATGGAGTTTTGATGCGCAATGTCTCGATCGCCCAGCCGGTGTCCTTCTTCATATCTTTTTCGGATAGGTATAGATGATGTTTGATATAGCCTTTTATGTTTGCGATGGTTGTGTTTTCCAAAATATCGAGCACACCAAAAATGCCCGTTTGCCGTCGCTCCTCCGTAATGAGTGCAAAGCCGTTTTTCATGGCTGAAGTGCTGTTACGGTTGTGGATGACATTGCCGTTTTTTATGATCGTTCCGCTCTTTTTTGTGGCGACGCCGAAAATGGTTTCCATAAGCTCTGTGCGCCCTGCACCGATAAGCCCCGCAAATCCCAATATCTCGCCACGTCGCGCCTTGAAGGAAACATCCTTAAGGTTGAGGTAGGTAGCAGAAAGATTATTCACCTCGAGTACAACATCACCCGGCGTATTGGTTTTCTCAGGATAGATATTGGTGATCTCGCGACCGACCATCTGGCTGATTAAAATCTCCATGGTGAGATCTTCCGCTTTTGTGGTAGCGACCCAGTTGCCGTCACGCATGACGGTGATTTCATCGGAGATGCGCAGTATCTCGTTCATCTTGTGTGAAATATAGATAATGCCGCAGCCGCGTTCTCGCAGCATATGGATAATTCCGAAGAGCTGCTCTACCTCAGTTTCAGCTAGGGAGGAGGTGGGCTCATCGAATACGATGATCTTACTGTGAAAGGAAACTGCCTTGGCGATTTCTACCATTTGCCGCTGTGATACAGAAAGCGTGCGAATGATAGCCTTTGGATCAACACTTATTTCAAGATCGTTAAAGATCTCCTTCGTTCGGCGGTACATTTCCTTATGGTCGACGGTGCCGAGTTTCGTTTTTGGGAACCGTCCGAGCCATATGTTTTCCATGACGGAGCGTGTGTGCACCTGGTTAAGTTCCTGATGCACCATCGCTACACCGGAGTCGAGCGCCTGTCTCGGCGAGCTGAAATCTACCTCCCGGTCTTCTAGAAGTATCGTACCTGAGTCCTTCAAATAGATGCCGAAGAGACACTTCATCAGTGTGGATTTTCCCGCGCCGTTTTCGCCCATAAGCGAATGAACAGTGCCGGGTTTTATAAGAAGATGGACGTCGTCCAACGCTTTGACGCCCGGAAATTCCTTCGTGATATGCTGCATTTCCAACAGATATTCGCCCATAGTTTCTCCCATCTGCCTTCGCGTATGAATACGCTGCGGTACGGGCGGTTTGCCCCGATATGCGCAAGATTTGTCTTTTAAAAGGGAGCTGCCGCGGTATACCG
Organism: Bacillota bacterium; assembly: GCA_023458355.1. GTDB lineage: Bacteria > Bacillota > Clostridia > Christensenellales > CAG-138 > UBA7707. The sequence goes on along the minus strand of JAEWZS010000173.1, from coordinate 7,610 downwards.
TGGCAGCTCCGCTCTTTTCACTTTATCAAATGTGTTTAATAAGCGTCAAGTAAAGGCTTATTTGCCGGTGAAGATAGCGTAGGGGATACGGATCTTCGCAACGCCCTCATCGACGTTAAAGCTCGTTGTATCGGCCATAAGTTCTTTGCCTGCGCCGATGTTCTTGGCAAGGTAAATAATACCGTTTGCCATGCCTTGCGCATCCTGCTTGATGGTACCGGTCATTTTGTTGTTTGCAATCGCGTCCTGCGCAACAGCCGTTGCATCAACGCCAAATACGGGAATGTAGCCTGCATCGGCAGCGCCTGTGTTGAAGCCCTTTTCGTTCATGGACTCGATTGCACCAAGCGCCTGGTCGTCATTGTTGGCGATGACAATCTCGATGTCGCCGCTGGTCAGCGAGTAGGTGGTAAGTGCGGTATCCATAAGGTTCTTGGCGTTGGCGGCGGACCAGTTACCGTAGAGGTAATACGGGCTCACACCGTCGTCGGGCTGCGTGCTGTCGGTCTGGTTGGCAGCCGAGGGTACGAGCATGGTGGACCCAAAGAGCGTATTGGCGTTGGAGACCGAGTAGAGAGTGCGACCGAAGGCTTCGGCATTGCCGAGCTCGCCGCGGAACATAACATAGCTGATTGCGCCGTCCCCGTTGAGGTCATATTTCGCCATATTGCCTTCAGCGCTGAGGAAGTCATAGATCATCTGGCCCTGCATATAGCCGGCCTCGTCCGCATCGGTGCCCACGAAGCAGCACTTCTCGTAGCTGTTCACAACCTCATTTGAGACTTCGCGGTTGAAGAAGATGACAGGGACGCCTTTGTCCTTGGCGGCGTCAACGATGTTTTGAGCTGCCTCATCGGAGCCGGTGGTGACGATGTTGACAATGAGAAGGTTGCTGCCCTGGGTCAGTGCTGTCTCGACCTGTGTAGTCTGCTTGGCCTGGTCGCTCGCTGCATCATAGAAGGTGTAGGTGATGCTTTCAGCCTTCAAGCCCTCTTCCATCGCTGCACGCACGGAGCCGATGTAGGTGTCGGAGTAGTCGTAGAAGAATACACTTACGTTGAGTTCGCCGCTCGTGCCGCCCTTGGGTGTGCAGGCAACGAACAGGCTGAGCGCCATTGCGAGTACCACTAATACTGCCAGTGTCTTTTTCATGGTTTTTCCTCCTTGTCGATGTGCGGGCCGAACCGATCGAAGATATGCGGGCATGGCCCTATATATGTACTGTAATACGGCGCACATGTGGGAGGCTATGCGAAATCGTCCGTAAAAGCAATAAAATCATACGGTGTGTGCGACATCATTCGCTGATATACGAAATAAACTCCGAAGATTCATTGGTTTCGATATACATGGGTATGCGGACAGACTGGTCTTTTAGTACGGTAAGAGTATCGGCAGGGTCAGCACCCGTTGCAAAGGCGTATGCTGCCTCAAAAATGGCATTACCGTGTGCGGGCAGATCCATCACTACGGTTCCTAAAATTTTACCTTCTTTTACAGCATCTAGACCCTTATCCGTACCGTCTATACCCACTATGCAGTAGAAGTTCAACCCGAGCCGTTCCACAGCGTCCGCAGCACCCAGAGCCATATCGTCGTTGTTGCAGATGATGAGCTCAATCCTATCCCCGTAGGAGGTTAAATACGTTTCCGTAAGCGCAGCGGCCTGATCGCGGTTCCAGTTGGCAATACCACCGTCTAGCTTTTCCATTTGGAAACCTTCTTGTTTGAGTGTCTCCACGGAGACCTCCGTGCGAATGATTGCATCCTGATGTCTGCGTTCGCCTTCGAGCATGATGTATTGTATGATGCCGTCACCATTGGTATCTACACTTCTCGGGTCGACACGGAAGCGGTTGATAACAATCTGCGCCTCAAGTTTGGCGGATTCGCGTGCATCGCTGCCAATATAAAGGATTTTGTCCCATTTGAGCATGTCCTCCTGCACGGGTTCACGGTTAAAAAAGACCACCGGGATGCCTGCGTCGCGCGCGCGGTCGATGATGCTGCCTGCATCCGTGCGATCTACAAGGTTCACGCATAATACATCGTAGCTAAGAGAAAGGAAGCGCCCAATCTGTTCGTTTTGCGTAGCCTGGCTCTCGCCCGCATCTGCGATGGAAATGTTGACACGCACGCCCGTGTTTTCTTCAAACGCTGCGGCAGCCTCCATAAAGCTATCCATCATAGCGGAGATGAAGGTGTCATCTCCTTTGTAAATGCTGACGCCTATTTTGATTGCATCCCTTCCCGAAGCATTATTACACGATGATAACCCTAAACTAAGAAGGAGCATAAGAAAAATCGCGACAAAGCGAGTGAATGGTCTTTTCAAGCAAAAACCCTCCTTTTAGCCTATTGGAAAGAGTATCGTGGAGATGGGTGGTTCGTACATGTTGTCGGATTGTGCGATGAATGAACCAAGCACTGCATTATCAGCACGCTCGCCGTGGATGCGTGAGACCGCTTCGGCCACGGCAAGGTATCCTGCGTCAAACTCGCTCGAGATGGCGAGTGCAGTGATTTTCCCGCTTTCAAGCGGGTTTCGAAGCGTTGCGTCGTAACCAATACCGTATAGGAGTGCACCTTTGTCCGTGAACTGTGCGAGCATGAGCGTGGCGGCGGGATCGCAAGCGGCATAGACATAGCCCGGCGTAACATCGGAAACGTCTTTAGCATACACGATGTCGTAGGTAAATCCTGCTTCATCAAGTGCCGTAAGGAATTCTCCAAGGTGCTCACCGCCGTCGCTTTGCGCGACGGTAACGCTGCGCAAAGGCTGCTTTTCCATTTCAGCTACAAGTGCATAAGAGAGTGCATTAGCATCGAACGACACTTGGCTAATACCTTTGCTTAATAGAAGTTCATCTCCCGCGAGCACAAGAGGTACTGCAGTTTTGTTCTTCAGAAACCACTCATTCAGATTCTCAGCGTCTGCGCGGTAAAGGATAATTGCGTTTGCACCGTTTTGAAGCTCGCGCTCAAGTGCTGAAGTCTGCGCGTCGGATGACGGATCGGTGATGCGCACGATGTGAAGGTCTGCGTTTTTCTCCAGTGCTGCACCGGTTAGCCCCTTCTCAAAGTTTTCGCCTTCAGCGCAGAGAATGACGGAAACACCATAAACCTCAACCTCCGGTATGGAAAAAGATTGGTAAAAATAGAGTGCTGCAACCAAAACGAGTAGCACCAGCGTACCTATAAAAATGCGTTTTTCCCTAAGGCCCATATTAATGATCCCCCTCCCTCAAATAGGGCACCACGGGGAGGTGCAGCGTGATGGTTGTGCCCACGTCCAACTCGCTTTCGATCATTACGCCGTACGCATCGCCCGCATAGAGTTTAATGCGCTCATTTACGTTTTTTAAGCCTACACCCGAGCCTTTGGAGATGGGGAAGTGCTCTACCAAAAGCCTGTCCACAAGGTCTTTTTGCATGCCGATACCGTTGTCGGATACGGAGATGTAAAGATCCTGATCATCGACGTGTACATCAACGCGAATCTCGCCGTCACCGTCCATGAAGTCCATACTGTGGTAGATGGCATTTTCTACAATCGGCTGCACCACGAGCTTGATAACGGCGAGGTCGAAAGCAGCGTCCGGTACGTTAATGGAGTAGGAGAATTTGTCCTTGTAGCGCATCTGCTGTATGGTGAGGTAGCTGCGTGTGTGCTCCAGCTCGTCTTTGACGGGTATAAAGTTTTTACCTTTGCTGAGGCTTATCCGGAATAGCTTTGCGAGCGCCGATACAATGCGAACGGCCTCTTCCGGTTTGTTTTTCTCTATCATCCATACAATGATATCAAGTGTATTATATAGGAAATGCGGGTTGATTTGTGCCTGTAAAGCGTCGAGCTCATGCCGCTGCTTTTCCTCATGCTCGTGCACGATGTCATCGGTGAGCTTTCGCATCTGGTCTACCATTTGCTGTATGGATTGACCTAAGTGCTGCACCTCATACGAACCGCCGATGTAGATGGAGTCCTCTTCGCCGCGATCGAGTTTCTGTACGGAATTCTCGAGCTGTTGTATGGGTCGCGTAAGACGTGTAGAGATAATAGCATTGATGAACACAAGTGCCTCAAAAAAGACGAGAAACATCATCAGTAAAAACAGAATGTCGTTTGCCGAATCAATCGTAAGCCCTACTTGCGGTATCACGCCAACCACGCGCCAGCCTGTATAACTCGCTGAGCGGATGATGAGCGTGCTTTTGTGTTCACCGCTCTTTACGGTGTGGACACCGTCGGGCAGCGCGGTGGCGATTGTGTTGTTTTCAGCATAAAGGCTTGTAGCGATAAGCTGCTGCTTAGGATGGTAGAGTATGGTACCGTCTGAATCCATAAGATAAATGTAGCCCTCATTGACGAGGGAGGTGTTGGAAAAAAGCTCCGAAAGCCCTCCGTACTTAAGGTTGATGAGGAGAACACCCTGCTCGGTGTGCGTACCGTAGGTGAGCTCCACCGCGCAGGAGAGGGATACGACGTAGCTGTAGCTCCCTTGGGAGCTAACAAACATAGTTTGTACCGTAGGTGTGGAAAAATGGAGGTTTTCTGTTTGTTCAAGTGCTCGATGGAACCACTCGCTCTCCGTCGCGTTAAAACCCTTTTTGAGTGTGGCGGGCGGTGCGGTCGCGAGCACGTTTCCGTTCGCATTAAAAAGCACGATGTTTTCCACAAGGTTGGTGTTGTTGTCATAAAGAAGCTGTAGTTTTTCGTCGACAGAATTTCCGTTTAGGTCTGTGTTTTTGATGACGCCGTAGCCGAGCGAGTCCGAAAGCCGTATCATGCTGCGAAGATAGGAGTTGAGCGATTGGTTTACCTGCTCCACAAGCTGCTGATTTTCGCTTCGAACGTTCGATTGGAGCTGGCTGGAAAAACGCATGTAAAACATGAGGCCGGATAACACGATGGCGACGAGTGCCGATACGGTGAAGCTTATGAACACCGAATAGCGTATACTGCCTTTAAAAAAACCGCTCAAGAAGCGCTCGATGCCGCCCTTGTCCTTACTCATACCGTTACCGTCTCCTGCCGTCTATAGCGCGCGGGCGTCATGCCGAAGCGCCGTTTAAAGACGTGTGAGAAATAATTAGGCTCTTCATAACCCACGGCGTAAGCCACGGTTATGGTTTTCATCTCCGGGTCACGAAGAAGCGTCACAGCGTGCTCCATACGCACTTCCGTTAGGTATTGTACGAAACTTCTCCCGGTCTCTTTTTTGAATACTTCAAAAAAGTACGAGCGGGAAACGTGCAAATACTCGCATACACTTTCTGCCGAAAGGGAAGCATCCCCGTAGTTTTCTTCAATGTAGTTTACGGCTTTTTCGGCAAGGAGCCGCGGCATACTTTCCCGACGGCGTATCACAAAGCCGCGAAGGGAGCAGCATATGTCGGTGAGCCATGATCGAATCTCAGCGGACTCTATATCCGTACCGATACGTGAAGCAATGCGGTCCGTAAGCTCCGTTTCCCCGGAAAGGCCATAACGCACCACAATACGGTTGAGCGCGTTGCATACGGAAATGAGGTGCGCTTGTTTCTGCCACATAGTATCCTCAGGGCTTTCAAGCATCTGCATCAGATTGCTTACTGCATCATCCACCAGCGAAGAAGCTCCCGTGCGCACAGCGCTTAAAAGCAACCTTTCATTACGTTCATCCAAAATATTGCTATGCCCGCTGCCTGTTTCAGCGTCTCCGATGTAAATGGCACGCCCTAAACCCGGCTCCCCACGGTATTCCAATGCGTCGCGCGCCTGTGCATACGCCTCGGGCGTGTCGCAAAGAGAAAGGTAGGATTTACTCACGCCGCAGGTTACGCGCACATCCAAAATGCGCTTGCAGCGGCCTGAAATATCGTTGCACAAAAGTACCGCAAGGCTCACGGGATCCGTTACCTCCCACGCGGTGACGGCAACGAGCTGAGATATCCCCGAGCAAAGCGCCGTGCGGCAGCGACCGGCTAAAGTTTCCTCGATGAGCTGTGCCACCGAAATGGGTACTAAGGCGTTCTCCAGAGGTTCTTGACGCGCACCCTGCGGAGCAATATCAAAAACGAGTACCAATTTTTCCGCTGCCGAACCAATTTCGATGCCATAGGCAGATAAACCCTCAGATATTTCCTCGATTGGCATGCGCCGCCACAGAAGATCGTTGAGGAAACGCTCTTTCATAACGGGGAGCGCTTGCTCGTATTTTTTCCGTAGTGCGGCGATGTCGAGCTTTTCACTGTATTCACGGTCAAGCTGCGCTTTCATACGTAAGAGCATTGCAGAAAGCTCCTCGGCGTTGACGGGTTTTAAAGCATATTCCGTAACGCCAAGCTTGATGGCTTGCCGCGCGTAGTCGGCGTCGTCAAAGCCGGAGAGTATCACAACCTTTGCACTCGGATGAAGCGTACGAAATTCAGCGATCATGGATAGCCCGTCCATGAAGGGCATCTTGATATCCGTCAGAAGAAGATCCACCTCGTTGGCTTCTGCCTTTTCGATGGCTTCCAAACCGTTTTCAGCCTCCGCGACGACCTCGAAACCGAGGCTTTCCCAGTCGAGTCGGGTGACGATGCCCTCGCGCACCTCTGCCTCATCGTCGACAATCATGGCTTTGTAATTTTTCATCAAGACTCCTTTGTATAACGGTTGAAAGGAAATAAGATATATACGATTCAGCATTATCATAATAATATAAAAATTTGGGAGTGGCAACGGTGCTGCGGGAGAATAGGATAGGTGTACAAGCATTGACACCTAGCTTTCTTTGGGCTTATAATGGCAGAGTTCATGGGGGAGTAGTTGCCGCGTTTTCGCGGTGCAAGTCAACATGCTGGTGAAAACCTGGCTTGCATGAAATAACAAGACCCATGTACGGCACGCGCCGTATATGGGAATGGCTTTTGCCGCATATCGGACGCTTGCGCCCGATTTTTTGTTGGAGGATTTTCTATGGGCCTTCTTGAAATCATCATACTCGCTGTAGGGCTTTCAATGGATGCATTTGCTGCGGCGCTGTGCCAGGGGCTTTGCATGAAAAAGTTAAGCATCAAGCACGCTGCTGTGGTTGCGCTGTTCTTCGGCGGCTTTCAGGCGCTCATGCCATTTGTCGGATGGGTTTTGGGTAAGCAGTTTGAGGCGTATATCACGGGATTCGACCATTGGATTGCATTTGTACTTTTGTGTTTCCTCGGCGGCAAGATGATGGCGGATGGATTCAAAAAGGATGGGGAATGCGAGGTCTGCCAAGAGTTTAGCGTTAAGCGTGTACACGTACTTGCCATAGCTACAAGCATCGACGCACTCGCGGCAGGAATCACCATTGCGTTTTTGAATGCCGACATTTTGCCGACGGTGCTCCTCATAGGTACGGTTACCTTCGGTATTTCCTTTGCGGGTGTCGCCATCGGCAACCGCTTCGGCTCCGGTCTTGCGAACAAGGCGGATATATTGGGTGGTGCAGTGCTTATTTTAATCGGGTTTAAGATACTCTTGGAGCATTTGGGCGTATTTGCATAAGAAATCTGCTCGCGATATAGTTATAGAAAATCGCGTATCGGGGGGGGGGGTGCTCGGCATGTGCGCCAACGCTTCCTACGACCAAACATTAGAACACACA